>CAJOMI010000074.1 GCA_905235545.1 uncultured Lachnospiraceae bacterium
GCGTTTAAAGTTAAGCGAAATGCCTGAGACCTTAGCGAGGTACGAGCTTAGTTCGAAGGTATGCTTTAGCTCGTGCCCGAAATGGAAAACATATAGCATGTCCGGCAACGTCCGGCTTAACTTAATGACATTGCGTCTGAACAGTAACAAATCGAGTAGGAAACCTACTCGATTTATGAGTGAGGGCTTTATTCTACCGATATAATATAATAATAGATCGGTTGTCCACCATAATTTAATTCAACATCACAATCCGTGTATGTTTCTTTCACATAAGTGAAAAACTCTTCGGCATCCTTTTCTTCGACATCCGCACCGTAGAAGATACTGATCAATTCTGACTCTTCATCCACCATGTTCCCAAGCAGTTCCTTGGCAGTAACTGATAAATCCGTGGACACAGCTTGAATTCCATGATCATCCAATCCCATAATGTCTCCTGCATTAATTGTTTTGCCGTCAATATTGGTATCTCTCACCGCATATGTGACCTGACCTGTCTTGACTCGTTTCATTTCCTCTGTCATAAGCAAAAGATTCTCTTCTCCGGATTTGGCAGGATCGAAATTGATCAATGCCGTAATACCTTGAGGCGCTGTCATGGAAGGCACAACAATTATCTCTTTGTCTTCTGTCAGGGACTGAGCTTGATTGGCTGCCAATATTATATTCTTGTTATTCGGAAGTATATAAATTGTATTCGCATTCACTTTTTCAATTGCATTCAACATGTCTTCCGTACTTGGATTCATGGTCTGCCCGCCTTCGATCAGATAATCTACACCCAAATCCCGAAAGATGTCATTCATTCCTTCTCCTACGGAAACAGAGAGGAAACCATATTCCTTTCTCTTAGCGTTTTCCGTAACCGGAATCTCTTTTTTCTCTTTTTCTTTTTGTTCAGCCTCTATGGCAGCCTTTTTTTCCGCCTCACTGATTACCTTTTCACGATGTTCTTCCCGCATATTATCAACCTTCATGCTGGTCAGGGAACCATAAGTAAGTGCGCGTTCAAATGCCAATCCCGGATGATTGGTATGAACATGTACTTTCACAATCTCATCATCCGAAACGACAACCAATGAATCACCGATTGACTCCAAATATGCTTTAAACTCCTGCTCGATCTGTTTATTATAAGGCTTTTCAAGTAGTATAATAAATTCTGTACAATATCCATACGTAATATGAGATGTATCTATTTCCTTGCGATCGATTCCCAAAGAATTTGTGAGTTTTAATCCGGACGCATCCGGCGCTATTCTGCCTTCGGATGCGTTATTTCCATATCCGTTGGAAAAATCATATATAACTTTTCCGGTCAATGCATCAAAAGCACCTTCCAATATAGTCATCAAACCTTCTCCACCGGAATCAACCACTCCGGCTTCTTTTAATACCGGAAGCATTTCCGGTGTACGGTCGAGAACTTCTCTTCCGTATGTTAAAACTTCAGCCGCAAAATCCACAGGATCCTTATCCGTTGTACTCAATTCGGATGCTTTATCCGCAAGTCCCTTTGCAACCGTCAGTATCGTTCCCTCTTTCGGTTTCATAACTGCTTTATAAGCAGTTGCTACCGCACGGTTGAACGCTGCCGCAATATCTTCCATTACCACATTTTCTTTACCCTCTAATTCTTTACAAAATCCTCGAATCAATTGGGATAAGATAACTCCGGAATTACCCCTTGCACCGCGGAGGGAACCATTTGCCATCGCTTTTGTAATATTGGCAAAAGTCGGGTCTTTGATTGCTGCGACTTCCTTCGCAGCTGATGTAATGGTCAATGTCATATTGGTTCCGGTATCACCATCCGGAACCGGAAATACGTTGAGTTCATTAATATAATCCTTTTTTTCCTCAATTCTTTTTGCCCCTGCCAAAAATCCATATTGCAGACTCTTAGCATCTACGCCTATTTTATGATCCATATATCCTCCTAATCAATCACCCGAACACCTTCAACAAAAATGTTGATTTTTTCTACTTGCATACCGGTAAACTCTTCTACTTTATATCGAACGGTTGCCATCAAATTCTCGGAAACCGTTGAAATACTGACACCATACGAAACAATAATGTGAAAATCTATGGTTATAGCATTATTTTCACCTATGGTAACATTCACACCCTTTGTAATGCTATCACCTTTCAACAGTTTAACGAAACCATCTTTCATATTGACGCTTGCCATTCCGACAATTCCAAAACACTCTACCGCAGAATAACCTGCAAATTTCGCAATGACGTCGCTTTCAATTATAACATCACCTTTGACATCTTCAAGTTGAATTTTCATAACAGTCCCTCCATTTCTTATTCATTTCACATTTACATCCCATTATACAATGAAATCTCAAAAAAGAAAACATTTTTTTTAAATTAATGCTTGCAATCTTTGTTTAGTTCTGTTAAAATTGACCTGTTGTAAACCAAAAAGCTTCATTAATATAAGGAGGTGCAGATCAGTGGCAAAGTGTTCAGTATGTGATAAAGGTGCTCATTTCGGTATCAAAGTGAGTCATTCTCATAGAAGATCAAACAAGATGTGGAAGTCAAACATTAAGAAAGTAAAAGCAATCGTTGACGGTACACCAAAAAGTATATATGTTTGTACATCATGTTTGCGTTCCGGTAAAGTAGAGAGAGCATAATGATAAAAAGAGAATCGATCCGGTTCTCTTTTTTTATTTACAAAATAACAAATATGCGGCAACCAGTGCTAATATCAGTACGATAAAATTCATAAGGCCGGAAAGAAAAAAATCCACGATCATACCAACCGCAAACCAAAAAAAAGCAAAACCCCATACCCGTCTCATAAGCGCTCCATTCATTCATGTATCTGCTATAAAACAGTATATTCGGGTTTTGCTCTTTTTGTGACTCTTTTTTACTCCTGCTCGATGATTTCCGTAACAGTCTTATTTACTTCCTCCGAATCAATCACCTTATCTTTTTTCTTAAAACGATCAACCAAATCCGGAGCCATATCCAATATCTTTGTCACAGTATCCTGATTCTTGACATTCACAAGACGAATTTGTCCATCATGAATTACCAGTACGGCACTTGCTGTCATCTTACCACCGATTCCTCCGCCTGCATTGTTTTTTCCTTCCTTCGCAAATGCACCTGCACCTACGCCAAAACTCACATCAACCAGAGGTAAAATAATGGTATCTCCTACCATAGTAGGCTCTCCTACCACTGTTTTCGTTGACAGAAATTTGTCCATTCCCTGAAACAGGGATCCTACCGTTTGATTAAAATCATTTGCCATATGTTTTTCCTCCTATGCCTGTAATATAGTTTGCACTTTCTTTGTAACTTTTATTATATTTTTATTAAATACAATTTTAAGTAAAAGAATTAGGATAGAGATGAGAAAAATCTTCCCCTTTCCTTTTCCTTCTGCATCCAGACATTTCTTTTCAAAATCCGGATAAATTAAAAACTTCTCATTATATGCAAAAGGAAGTGTTGCTAACACACCGGTAATCTCTCCGGTTGTTGCGGGATCTTCCATACCGAAATGTATATATCCCTCCATGCGATCCGGCTTGATAATCCTTAATATTTCTTTGATATATCGCATCATATCTGTTTTAGCACGTTTAAATTGCTTGGAATGCAACACCTTTGTCAATGCATCTTTTTTATGTTTCAATTTCTTTATCTTTAGGATCAGATCATGAAGTTTGGTTTTAAATGTCGTCCACTTTTGTTTTATTTTTTGATAAAATGTCTTTTTCTTTTTGGGATGACTTATGACAGTTTTTTTCTGCTGTGTATCCGCAATCCGTTTTGAAATCTCCGTATCTGTTTCGGAAGTCTTTTCTTTTTCGCGCACTTCAGGCGGTTGCATTGTACTCGTCTCTTTATTGTTTTCAGAGGATTGTTCCTTTTGATCTATAATTTGATCGGAAGGATTATCATCCGGTATTTCTTTATCCTCATTTGAAAATAGTTTCCTTCCGAGCCATGAAATCTTTCGATCTGTATTCGTCAATATGACGCCGCCAAACAGCCGAACCACATACTCGGGTCGATTGTCATAAAACGTGACTTGTGCTTTTAAGATCAGCGGTAACCATGTCACTGATACTTTACCATTCAAGGTCTGATCGTATTTGCCATCCACCCGATAACAGATAGGAACAAATAAAAGCACGAACAGTATGAATATGATAATTCCCAAAAGAACCAAAAGAAGGATTCCGATACCTTTTAATATTGATAGAATCATCTACACTACTCCTTTAAAAATTCCTTCTTTGAAAATATCGGCTTGGAATGTTCTGCTATGATTTCACTAATTAATTGAAATGCGTCCTCCCGATTCATTGCAACACCTACCACATATACTTCTCTGATCTCTTTTTGATAATAAGTCTGCAAAAGTTCCGGATACCAGTATACTTCCAGGAGACCTTCATCACCCAAAGGCATTGTTATAATAAACAGCCTTAACTTCGGTTTCTTGCGCCTAAGTTTCTTCTTAATAGAAGCGAGCTTTTTTTTTGACAAATCTTTATTATATAGTTGATCTAAAAATCGAAAAACCATACTTCTCCTCCGGACACAGCATCTTCGAAACTTACGAATTCATAATATCTTCCAAAATCTTCGCCATAAGCTCACTGGTATTGTTGCAATGATTCAAACTATATTCTATGTATTCTTTAATCTCTTGCTGAGAATTAAAAAGGACCGGCATATTTGAAAAAAGTGCTGCCATTACTGCCCGATTCAACTCTCTGCTGTGTACATCAAAATATTCCGTCAATCCGGTGATCAAATACTCTCTCTTTTCTGCAATATAATCTGCATCTGCAATCTGTCCACTCTCTTCCTCTTTATCCAGATCAATAAACAAACTGTTCGAAAGTAATTTGGAAATCCGGATAAGGTGTTCTAAAATGGTTTTCTGTGAACCATCGGTTGTAATTTCATTATAGGCTGCGCTAACGTCCTGCAGAATACTTTCATACTGCAGGATATCCTCGCCCAATCGCTCCTGTTTTCCTTCAATTTGTTCAAATCCCAAATTAACCCTTTCCGGTATATCCCCCCGGGAAACGAAAGCAACATGAAGTTCTTTCAGCATATCAATACAGATATTCACTGTTGATTCCTCATCACAATATGGCTTTACAAGAATAACTGCATATAATGCATTGACAATCTCCATTGCCAGCAGATAATAACTGACTATATCCGATAAATAGGATGAGGCCAAAGTAAACTGTTCCGACAATGACTGATATGCCTCTAAATCCAACGCTTTAAAGTCAACTGACTCAAATATATGAACGATATTTTGAATTTCCGGATACGCATTCTCATATTCTTTCGGCAAACCAAAAAATACGGTAGATGCAAGCATATTGACAAAATCATCCACTGCAGACCGGTCAGATCCTTTATAGATATTGAGTGTATCCGTCAAATAGTCAAAGAATCGACGTTTCGTCATACGGATTGGAAGTTGGGCAGTCACCATTTGAATTTTGCTGTTAATTACCATTTTATCGTTATCCTGAAACAGATACCGGAAGACTTTGGCAGCTAATTGACTTTCATCTACATCGAAATGCTCTCCGGTTATGCCATATTCAATACGGTTCATTACATATTCATAGATTTGCAATGTATCCGTATATCCGGTCAAAAACGTCATTCTTTTTGTCAATTCGTTACGAATGGCATCAATTTCTTCGGTAACAGCAGTAAATTCAGTCTCAGTTTCCTTCAAAATCAATGTCTTATAAAGAATTATATGGACATCGTCCAGTGTCTTTTGTAAATAAACATCTCCACGATATCCGGCTGAATCCTCTTCCACTTCTTTCATGGTATAATAATTGAGAACAAGTCGCAGAAGACTGTATTCATATACATCATGCATATATGCTTTGGTATAGACCGGTATTGCATGTTCTAAATCCTTACCATTTGTAATATCTTTGATTAAATTTCTGTTTTTCATTTTTTCTTTCCTTTATTATTTCTTGTGTTCATGTGTAAACAAATGATTCTGACAGTATTCGTAATTGCCTTTACAACGGGAACAGAATCGGAATTCAAGGTTCGGATCATCCTTTTCCGTCTGTCCACAGATCGCACATTTATGTCTGGTTAATATTTGTGTATCACGCACTTCTCTTTTGTATTTTCGCTTTCTTTTCTTATGCGCGGCAGTAAGACGTCTTCCTTTTCTCAATGCCAGATAAAACAGAATAAAATTGAGCACAGACATGATGACCGTAACCATACCGGTATAATATTTGTTCAAGCCAAAATCCAATACCGTATAGACTAAATATGCTATATCAAGATATCCCATCCATTTGACTTTGACCGGAATGATAAAATAAATCAAGACCTGTTGCTCCGGATAAAGAAATGCATAGGCAAGAAACATACTCAAACATAGGTAATAGGTGGTTGCACCATATAATCCCATTTGATAATAATGGTCCAATATGGCAGATTGACCCAATAACTTCATAACCGCATAGGTTATCATCATACCAATATCCGTAAATACAATACCGGACAAAATATAGAGATTGTACCGAAAATCGCCTAATGTATTTTCCAAAGTCCGTCCAACGGAAGCATAAAACATCAGTATGATAATTGTAAAAATACTCAGTCCTGATGGCGGAATCACAACCCATGTGATCAGTCGATAAACTTGTCCACGCATTACCTTAGACGGATTCAGCGCAATGAGGTCAAGCGCTGACGCATCCATAAAAATTTCAATCATATAACCAATTACAAATCCGGCAATTAATATCATTGTAAGATTTGGAATTGCATATTTGCCAAATTTACGTTCTAATTTATCCATAAAGTTCATAGTTCCATCCTCCAAGTATATTTTTTCTGGATTTGCAGGTGTGCATTCACACCTGCACAAAATCAATATATTCCTTTAATTGATACCGGATTCATCGATTGCACCATCCATTTCAAAAGTCGGAGTCGGCTTGGCATTTCGACCGTCTGTCGGCATATTGAGAATCAATCCTTCCGGAAGTTCAATCTCTAACAACGTGGGATTCCACTTGGCCAAAGATTCAAAAGCAATATTAAATGCCTGCAATACATCTGCCATTGTGTCTCCATCGTTAACCACATACATCTTCTCTGTATGAGCTGCCATTGTCGGTATACAGATCTCATCTCCTATCTGTAAATTATAGACATTCACATAAGGATTTAGTCGCATGATATCGAATAATTTTACATCATATTTTCGAGCAAGGTTATACAAAGTATCTCCATCTTCTACAACATGTACATATCCTCTGCACTGACTGCCCATTCCACCTTTACCTGAATTGTTATTCCTGTTTTGTTCATCCATGCATTCTGTTTCCAATCTGTTTTTTATCAGTATATGCATTGTTTCAAAACGAGGTTCCTATTTGACAGATTCTTTCTCTTTCGATGCCGGATCGGATGAATCCTTCTTCGGTTTTATATGAATCAGAAAGAGATTTCCATGAAAACCATCTTCATAGTATTCTCTGTAGCGAAGGGTATAATCTTCTTTATCTTCTACCGTGAAAAGAACTTTTTTGGTAATGCTTTGTCCCTTCTTCAAGGTAAAAATATTTTCCATATAATCATCATTTTGCAAATCTGTCTTCCCATATCCAGTGATGATCGAATCTTCCGGATTCCCTTCATAATCCAAAGTAAAATCTGTTATACTCATCGGCAAGTCTTTTTCGTATATATTTTTTATAGTCATAGTGACTTCCAGATATGTTTTGCCCGAATCAGCCTGATATAATCCGTCATTAAACTGAAATATATCTGTTTTCTGTGCCTGATCGACCGATATATCAAAGAATGTTGTCTCTGCATTCTCACCCATTTCTGCCTCAAATGTGCCATCATATCTTCTGCCGTCTTCAGCTTTTTTGGATCCATCTTTTCCACTGCAACCCATCATAAATAAGCAACTGATTATTACAGTCAGTAATAGCGGACCAATTGCATATTGTTTATGCTTTTTCACTCTATTCACTCCATCCGTTATATTCTCTTTACTCAATGTATTCTTTTTCTTTTAAATACTGGATCATACCCGGACCCAAGGCTTCGTTCGGACGGGCAACAAATCCATGTTTCATATAAAACGGTTCCCTTCCCTTTGCACACATCAGACAAAGCATCATTTCTGAATGTTCCATACGAAGTTGTTCCACATATTCAATCAATGTTGATAAAAGCAGAGACCCAACCTGCCTGTGCTGGTACTTTGGAATAACGATCAAATCCTGTACATAACATATGACTGCACCGTCTCCGACAATTCGTCCCATTCCGATCAATTGGTCATCCTCGTAAGCACCTACTGTGTACAAACTGTTCGCAAGTGCTTTTTCTGCCTGATTTGGAAGAAGTTCTTTCCAATTCACCTGATTACGAATATCCAAATACTCAGAAACCGTTATTACATTCTCTCTAATTGTGATCATATTATAATCTGACTGCTACATCTTTATCACGCAGATATTGTTTCAAATCAACAATCTCCAATTCTTTATAATGAAATAAAGAAGCGGCTAAAGCTGCATCAGCTTTCCCCTTTGTCAATGCATCATAGAAATGTTCCTTTGTACCGGCTCCGCCGGACGCAATCACAGGGATTGAAACATTTTCGCTGATCGTTCTGGTTAGTTCAACATCATAACCTGCCTTTGTTCCATCGCAGTCCATACTGGTGAGTAAGATTTCTCCGGCTCCCATTTGTTCAGCCTTCATCGCCCATTCCACGGCATCCAGCCCGACATCAATTCTTCCGCCGTTTTTATATACATTCCATCCGGAACCGTCGGTTCTTCTCTTTGCGTCAATGGCAACGACAACACATTGGCTTCCGAATTTGTCAGCTGCATCACTGATCAGCCGTGGATCATTGATCGCGGAGGAATTGATGGAAATCTTATCCGCACCTTCCCTAAGAATCGCCTTAAAATCATCCACCGTACGGATTCCACCGCCCACCGTAAATGGAATAAATACGGTTTCAGCTACTCTTCTTACCATATCGATCACTATATTTCTCGCATCGGATGATGCGGTAATATCCAAAAATACAAGTTCATCGGCGCCGGCCTGATCATACGCTTTTGCTACTTCAACCGGATCTCCGGCATCGCGCAGATTTACAAAATTAATGCCTTTTACCACACGTCCTCCTGTTACATCCAGGCATGGAATAATTCTTTTTGTATGCATTTTAACATCCCTCCTTCACAGGAGATTTTATTGAAATAAAATTCTCAAGAATTCTAAGACCAATCATACCGCTCTTTTCCGGATGGAATTGACATGCAAATATATTGTCCTTTTCCACACTGGCATGTATTAAAGCAGAATAATCAGTGGTTGCAGCAACTTCATTTTCATTTTCCGCTTCCAGATAATAGGAATGGACAAAATAAACGTATGAATTTTGTTGCACCCCTTGAAAAAGCGTAGCATTTTCTCTGATTGACAAAGAATTCCATCCTATATGCGGAATTTTAAGTCCCGGCTGCTCCGGTATCCGTTTCACGGTTCCTTTCAAGATTCCAAGTCCTGATACTCCCGGTGATTCTTCACTTGTTTCATATAATAATTGAAGGCCAAGACAGATTCCGAGGAACGGAGTGCCTTTCTCCGTCAAATCATAAATTACTTTGTCAAGCTTATACTCCTTGAGCTTTTGCATGGCATCGCCAAAGTTACCCACCCCGGGAAGAATTACTTTTTCACTTGACATAATTTCATCGCGATCTCTTGTGATTTTCGCTTCTGTTCCAAGATAGTTGATCGCTTTCTCTACACTCTTGGTGTTACCTGCGTCATAATCCAATATTGCTATCATATGTTTCCTTCCTATTCTTCACATGCAGCATACGACAATACCGGATGCCATTACCACACGTGACAAACTCGTCCTATCTCAATTTGATGATGCCAAGGTCAAAAGGTAAAAATGTGCTTGTGCTTGCACTAATGCACATTTTTATCTGAGGACCGCTAAAACATGAGCAAGTAGCAATTTACGTAGTAAATATGCGGATTGCGAATGTTTTCAGCACGACGAGAATTGCGTAGCAATGTAGTCGTGCGTAGGCATCAGTTGGGGGCAAAATACCTTTTGACCCCAACATCATTTGATTTCAACAACTTATTGTACCATACATTTTTTAATTTAACAAGAAACTTAGGACTTGCAATTTTGCTTTATTTATTATATATTAAAAACACTAAAAATGATTAAAGGAGGGTCATATTCGTGAAAACAACATTGTACATTGAATATCAGGAAAAACAGTTAAACGAAAAGGATATTCTTGCGAAAGCCAAGAAAGTGTGGACCGATGAAGGCCGGAAAGTATCTGAACTTGCCGCTCTTCAGATCTATGTTAAGCCGGAAGAGAATATGGCATACTGCGTATATAATGAAGATTCCAAAGGCGAATTTTCTTTGGATTGATTTCGGTGTAAAACAAAAACAGGTTGCTACGATTTACTTCGTAGCAGCCTGTTTTTTTGCCATCTCCAATTCAAAATAAAAGACAACTCCGTTTTCTGTATTGTACGCACCATAATCTCTTCCATGCTGCTTCATGGTGGCAGCTACGATAGATAAGCCGATTCCGTTTCCGCCATATTCTCTGGTTCTTGCCTTGTCTACTTTATAAAATTTGATCCAGATTTTATCAAGTTCCTCTTCCGGAATTGGATTTCCATCATTGTATACATTGATTCGAAGTAAAGAATTCTCCTTTTCTTCTAATGTGATTATTACCTTTCCACCTGCCGGAGCGTAGTGAATGGCATTGGTCAGATAATTGGAATATACATCTTCAATCATAAATTCATCGCCCCAAACATATATCGGCTGATAATAATCAAATTGTAGCCTGTTCTGATTCTGTTGTAGCAAAATATCAGTCGTATTGTTGATGTTTTGAATCAACTCAACTATATCAAACCGTTCAAAATGTACCCTGTTTGTCCCGAATTCCAGTTCATTTAGTGATAACAGTTTTTTTACCATTTTGTTCATCCGATTTGCTTCATCCATGATCACTTCACAATAAAAGTCTTTGCTTTCCATATCATCTGAAATATTCTCTTTCAGCCCTTCTGCATATCCTTGAATTAAAGCAATCGGTGTTTTCAATTCATGCGAGACGTGGGATAGAAATTCTTTCCGCATCTCATCAATCTGTGTTTTTTCTTCAATATCTTTTCTTAATTCCGCGTTTGCCTGCTTCAGTTCAGAAATGGTTGTCTCCAATTCTTCTGACAAGGAATTGATACTTCTTCCAAGTTCGCCAATCTCATCCTGTGACGTACAATCCACCTTGGAATCAAAATCTAACTGAGCCATTCTCTTTGCAACAACAGCCATTTCGTGGATTGGTCTCGTATAGTGCGCGCTGGCAAAAAATATAACAAGACAAGCCACAAAAATAGTTATGATTCCCACATAAGAAGAAAGTTTTATCGTATTAACGACACTCTCATCAAAGCGTTTTGCAGAAGAACGCAATACAACCATTGAACCATCGTCCAATACACCGACCAGATCATAAAAACTGGAATTCATTTTAACATCATTGTTTTTGTTAAAAAAGAAATACCCGGATTGATCCGCATCAAATGCATCCTCGAGTCCATCTTCATCCTCTCCGTTTAAAAGATCCGAAATTGCCTGCATACTTTCACGCATCGTACTCTTTTCATCTGTGGTACTATATATAATTCCGTTTCTTGTTAAAACAAATACATTTATTTCATTCTTTGCCTCCAGGTTAGACAGTGCTTCTCTGACATCATTTTCCGTATATTCCTCGTTGGAAAAGATATCATTGATATCATAATACATTTCCTCCATTCGATTTTTTAAATGTTGCAGGAAATAGGTTCGCGCACCAATCCATGTTATACCCAAAGACCCGAATATGGTAAGTGTCATCAATACCATCAAAAGAATTGTCAACTTAAAGCGTAATGAATATTTAAACCTCCGAACCATATTACTCCTCTTCTATGCTGAATTTGTAACCCATTCCCCAGATTGTCTTGATGTAATTACCACAATCACCTAATTTGCTTCGAAGTTTTTTAACATGTGTATCAATTGTTCTTGCATCTCCAAAATAATCATAATTCCACACGTTATTGAGAATCTTCTCTCTGGATAATGCAACCCCCTGATTTAATATAAAATAATTAAGCAATTCGAATTCTTTAAAACTCAGGTCAACCAGATTGTCTTTCACTTTGACGGTATGTGCCGAAATATCCAACTCGATATCACCTGCTGTAATAATCTCTTCTTGTGCTGCATTCGTTGAATGTCTTAAGATTGCCTCCACTCTTGCAACCAATATCTTAGGGCTGAATGGTTTCGAAATGTAATCATCCACCCCAAGTTCAAATCCCATCAATTCATCTCTCTCATCGCTTTTGGCCGTGAGCATAATGATCGGAACCTGTGAATATGTCCGTATCTCCTTACAAACCTGCCAACCATCCATCTTTGGCATCATCACATCCAAAATAATAAGGGCGATATCTTTATTTTCCAGAAAAATATCCACCGCTTCTTCTCCGTTACCGGCTTCTAACACCATATAATCTTTGCGGACAAGAAAATCTTTTACAAGTTTTCTCATACGACTTTCGTCGTCAACTACAAGAATTTTGATTTGATTCATGAATATCCCTCCATATAAATAAAAAAACATTGCGTTTGTCTTTTCCCTGCATCCTGTATTTCAAAAAATTCGAAAAAAGAGGCAGATCTAATCAACTGCCTCTTTATTGTATAATAAAAATATGTACGAAGTGTGACGAAATAATCGCTACACATATGTGTAGGATTCAGCATGACATATTAATATAAATGGAGCTGAGGGGAATCGAACCCCTGTCCGAAGACTCTTCCATCATGGCATCTCCCATTACAGTCGTTTTTTTGACATTCCCTCCGGCTTTCGCCAAGCGACAGGCTAAAACCCTTAGTAGCTTCATGATTCTTTTACCGTGTCAAAGCTTTCACGGCAAAGTTCCCCACTGATTCGATGCCTTATCCTAAGCCATGGGAGAACTTAGGGAAGACAGCTGCCATTAGGCAGCGTACGCTAACTGATTGTCTGCGT
>CAJOMI010000075.1 GCA_905235545.1 uncultured Lachnospiraceae bacterium
TTGTGCATATTATATAGATTCCATAAGCAGACCTTGGCGCAGGCGTTGGTACTTAATGAGTGTATAACACGAATTTAGTACCATTACGCCGGAGACAGAGTGAAAACGTGTCTGCGATGGAACTATATAATATGCACAATTGAAAAGATGTAAATTGGAGTTTCGCAATCACTTAAATATCATTCTTAGACTTCTACATTTCCTGCAAGAATCTCTTTATAATCCACAAGATTCTTTCGGAGCAGTTCCGGAATATTCAACTCATACGGGCACCGTGTCAGGCAGGCCCCGCAATCCACACAGTTTTCAATCTTCATCATCTCTTCCTGCCAATCTCCTGATAACCAGGTTGCGGATGGCGAGCGGCGTATCATCTGTGACATTCTCGCACACTGGTTGATCACGATTCCCACCGTACACGGAGAACAATATCCGCATCCCCTGCAAAATTCATTCAAAAGTTCAGCACGGTCGCTGTCGATCACTTTTTTCAGTTCCGGTGTCATTTCCGGCTCTTCCTTGAAGAAATGCAGCCATTCATCCAATTCGCTCTCCTTTTGAATCCCCCAAATCGGAAGAACATTGTACTGACTCATAAATGCCATACAGGCGGAAGCATTATTTAACATTCCTCCGGAAAGTCCCTTCATGGCGATAAATCCCATACCTGCCTCCTCACAGGACTTCACAAGTGCAATATCCCGATCCGTTGCCAGATAAGAAAACGGAAACTGTAATGTCTCATAGAGTCCGCTTTTTACAATCTCCTCCGCAATCCCGATCTTATGTGCTGTTATTCCGATATGACGAATCTTCCCCTGTTTCTTTGCCTCTGACATAGCCTCGTACATACCGGTCCCATCCCCCGGAGCATAGCACTGCTTTACGCAGTGAAACTGGTAGATATCCAGATAATCCGTGCGAAGATTGTGAAGGGTAGTCTCCAGATCTTCCCGGAACTTTTCCGGTGTCGTAGCCATGGTTTTCGATGCAATATATATCTTATCCCGCATTCCCACAAATGCGGCTCCTAATTTTTCCTCACTGTCCGAATACGCTCTGGCAGTATCAAAGAAAGTCATTCCCCCATCATATGCTTTGTGCAGAATCCTTACAGCCGTATCCTGATCCACTCGCTGTACCGGCAATGCACCAAATGCATTCTGCGGTGTAGAGATTCCGGTCTTCCCCAATGTGATTATTTTCAATTTGCGTCTCCTCTAAAATTTATAAATTATCTTTTCGTTATTTTCTGCGCTATATCGAAATATAAAATATTTTACATCTAAAAGATATAATAACGTAATCCCTGATATTTGTAAACACATACCCTTTTAATGAAAAATCCCTCTTATCACTTTTCCGATGATAAGAGGGGGGCTTTTTAATCTTTTATTTCTGTGAACATGGATTCAAACCTGACAAGGCTTCCTGTCCGTTTGTCAAATGTGCTTTTCAGAAAATACACTTACAGTTTACAGATATCCACCAACGTCAAGTGCTCTTTGTCTGCCTTCTCCAATGAAGTCAGAAGTGCATTCGCCGTATCCAGACTGGTCAATACCGTAACGCCGGTCTCGATGGCATGTCGACGAATGATGAATCCATCCTTACTCTTTTCGATGCCCTGTGCCGGTGTATCGATGACCAGATCAATCTCATGGCTCAGAATCAGGTCAAGCAAATTCGGAGATTCTTTCTCTACCTTATTGATGTATTTGGCCGGAACACCATGTTCATTCAAGGTCTTGCATGTTCTTCTGGTGGAATAAATCTCATATCCAAGTGCCGCAAACCGTCTTCCGATCTCAACTGCTTCCAGTTTATCCGAATCCTTCACCGTCAGTACCATTTTCTTATGCTTAGGAAGATCGACGCCATTTCCAAGGAATGCCTTATAGAGTGCCTCATTGAAATCTTTCGCGATACCCAGACACTCACCGGTCGACTTCATTTCCGGTCCCAGACTGATCTCTGCTCCACGCAATTTCTCAAAGGAGAATACCGGCATCTTCACTGCAAAGTATTCGCTCTCTTTCTGTAATCCCGGTGTATAACCCAAATCACGGATCTTCTCTCCGATGATAACCTTTGAAGCCAAATCCACAATCGGAATACCGGTTACCTTACTGATGTACGGTACGGTTCTGGAAGAACGAGGATTGACCTCGATGACATACACCTCATCCTGATATACGATAAACTGGATATTGATCAATCCGATTACATGCAGGCTGGTTGCCAGTTTTTTCGTGTAATCTTCCAATACCCGTATGATCTTCGGTGACAGACTTCTTGCCGGATATACGGAAATACTGTCTCCGGAATGGATACCCGCGCGCTCCACATGTTCCATAATACCCGGAATCAGAATATCCTCGCCGTCACAGACCGCATCAACCTCTACCTCTTTTCCCATCAGATACTTATCGACCAGAATCGGATGTTCCTGAACGGTACGGTTGATGATCTCCATAAATTCCACAATATCCTCGTCGTTAATGGCAATCTGCATACCCTGTCCACCCAATACATAGGATGGTCTTACCAATACCGGATATCCGAGTTCATTGGCTGCTTCCAGCGCTTCTTCACAGGTAAATACCGTCTTACCTGCCGCTCTCGGAATACAGCACTGCTCCAAAATCTCATCGAATAATTCTCTGTCCTCTGCCGCATCTACATTCTCGGCCGAAGTACCAAAGATCGGTACTCCCATTTTCAGAAGATCTTCCGTCAGCTTGATGGCCGTCTGTCCACCGAACTGTACCACTGCCCCGTCCGGTTTTTCCAGATTCACAATCGCCTCTACATCCTCTGCTGTAAGCGGTTCAAAATATAATTTATCCGCAATATCAAAGTCGGTACTCACCGTCTCCGGATTGTTGTTGACAATGATCGTCTCATATCCGCATTCACTCAATGTCCATGTACTGTGTACGGAACAATAGTCAAACTCAATACCCTGTCCGATCCGGATCGGTCCGGAGCCCAATACCAACACTTTTTTCCTGGTACGGGTTGCGTCCACCTCAGATTCGCCGTCATAGCAGGAATAGTAATACGGTGTGCTCGCCTCAAACTCTGCGGCACAGGTATCTACCATCTTATAGGCTGGAATAATGCCATATTCGAGACGCTTGTCATGTATCTCCTCTTTTGTCCTGCCGGTAATCTGTGCAATAACCTCATCCGGGAACTCTAAGCGCTTGGCTTCCTTCATCAGTTCTTTCGTCATCGGTTCCTCAGCAAGCCGCTTTTCCATCTTGACGATATTCTCAATCTTATCCAGGAACCACAAGTCAATCTTGGTGATCTCATGAATTTCCCTAAGCGTAATACCTCGACGGATCGCCTCTGCGATCACAAAAATTCTTCGATCATCCACACGGTTCAATTCCTCATGAATCTCTTCTGTTGGAAGTTCATCCAGATTCTCATAGAACAGACTGTTCACATGCTGTTCCAAAGAACGGATCGCTTTCATCAGAGCGCCCTCAAAATTCGTACAGATACTCATAACCTCACCGGTCGCCTTCATCTGCGTCGTCAGTTTACGGCTTGCCTTGATGAATTTATCAAACGGAAGTCTCGGAATCTTGACGACACAATAGTCGAGTGCCGGCTCAAAACTTGCATACGTCTTGCCGGTGATGGCATTCTTGATCTCGTCCAAATGATAGCCCAACGCGATCTTCGCAGACACTTTTGCAATCGGATATCCCGTTGCCTTTGATGCCAATGCCGAAGAACGGCTTACACGTGGATTGACCTCGATAACACAGTATTCAAAGGAGGTCGGATGCAGTGCAAACTGTACATTACAGCCTCCTGTAATATTCAATTCGGAAATAATATTGAGAGCAGAACTTCTAAGCATCTGATACTCTTTATCTGCCAAAGTCTGAGACGGAGCAACTACAATAGAGTCTCCGGTATGCACACCCACCGGATCTAAGTTTTCCATGTTGCAGACACAGATTCCGGTACCATTGGCATCCCGCATCACTTCGTACTCAATCTCTTTCCATCCGGCGATACAGCGCTCAACCAAAACCTGTCCCACACGGGATAAACGGAGTCCGTTTTCCAAAATCTCAACAAATTCCTCTTCATTGGCTGCGATACCGCCACCGGAACCACCTAACGTATAGGCCGGTCTTAATACTGCCGGATAACCGATCGTCTTGACAAATTCCAGACCGTCTTCCACGTTGGTCACAACCTTTGAAGGTGCGATCGGCTCCCCAATCTTCTCCATGGTCTTCTTAAATTCATCCCGATCCTCTGCCTTTTTGATCGTCTTGGCAGATGTACCGATCAACCGGACATTGTGCTGGCGAAGGAATCCGGATTCCTCCAACTCCATGGCAATATTGAGTGCTGCCTGTCCGCCAAGAGTCGGCAAAATACTGTCCGGCTTTTCCTGAACAATAACCTTTTTTACGATTTCCGGTGTCAAAGGCTCGATATAAACCTGATCAGCAATGTTTTTATCCGTCATGATCGTCGCCGGATTGGAATTGATAAGAATTACATAGATTCCCTCTTCCTTAAGGGCTCTGCACGCCTGCGTGCCGGCATAGTCAAACTCTGCCGCCTGTCCGATCACGATCGGACCGGAACCGATAACTACTACTTTTTTAATATTGGGATTCTTTGGCATTATTTAGACACCTCCATCATATTCATAAATTCATCAAATAAATAATTTGTATCATGAGGTCCCGCACATGCCTCCGGATGGAACTGAACCGTCTGTACATTCTTTCCAAGATAATGAACACCTTCAACCGTTCCATCATTTACATTGATAAAACTAACTTCCGCAATATCACGGTCGATCGTTGACTCTTTTACGACATATCCGTGATTCTGGGTAGAAATATATACTTTTCCTGTCTTCATATCCTTCACCGGATGATTGGCTCCCCGATGTCCGTACTTCATTTTTTCAGTATCGGCACCGTTTGCAAGGGCAAGCAACTGGTGTCCCAGACAGATTGCAAAAATCGGAATCTTGGTTGCAAATAATTTTTTGATCTCCTCGATGACTTCCACATTGGTCTTCGGGTCACCCGGTCCATTGGTTAACATAATGCCATCCGGTTGATCCGCAAGGATTGTTTCTGCTTTTGTATAAGAAGGATATACGGTCACTTCACATCCACGGTTTGTCAGTTCTCTGATAATATTCTTCTTGGCACCCAGATCGATCACTGCAACCTTATAACCGTCTCCCGGATAATGCTCAATCTCCTTACATGTGGTGAGACGAACGACATCTCCGATCTCGTATGCTTTGAGCTTCGGGATCACTTCCTCCAAGGAATAATTCTCATTGGTAGTGATCATTCCCCGCATCGTCCCCTTTTCACGCAGAATCTTTGTGAGGGCTCTGGTATCAATCCCCTCGATTCCCGTGATATGGTTTGTGACCAGAAAGTCCACTAACGTCTCCTGATTTCTGAAGTTGCTCGCCAATGTTGCAATCTCTCTGGCAATAAAGCCGGACTGCCATGGTCTGTCAGCCTCCATATCCTCAAAACAGATTCCGTAATTACCAATCAACGGATAAGTCATACAGACTGCCTGACCGGCGTAGGATGGATCTGTCAAAACCTCCAGATATCCTGTCATCGATGTATTGAACACGATTTCACTGATAATCTCCTCCGTACTTCCCACGCTTTTACCCTCAAAAACATGACCGTCTTCCAGGATTAGAAATGCTTTCATAAGTACCTTCCTTTCCGATTTTTGCTCAAAAAAAAAACCACTAACAAGACCTGTCTATCCTTGACAGGATGGGTTTTTTAACATTATACTCTGATTCGCCAAATCCGGTTATCGCAGAAAATAGAAATAAACCTTCTGCTCATCATCCGCCCTTCTTCGGCTCTTTTTATATCGTTTTACATATTATCATACTTCACTGCATTTGACAAGTTTTTTTTTCAATTTCATAAAACTTTTGAGTGATGTTCCATCTTAATATAATAACATAAATATTATTTACATATTGGTATTATATTATAACTCTTTTTTGGATTCCTTATGAGAGGTCATCGGCATGTCGTTCTGCTTTGCTGAATGCACATCCGCAAAAATCCTGCCGATATAAATGATACTCCGCAGAGAGTTCAATAGACCGTTTATATCCGTTTCTTTTTTTGAAATCCGCATAAAGATACGGCGTCTGATATTTATCACTCAATCGCTCACCGATCTCATTGAGCCAAACTGCATCTTTATACGGACTGATTGACAATGTTGTTGTAAAATAATCAAACCCCTTATCCTTAGCCAGCTTGGCGGTCTGATCGAGACGCAATTCATAACAGGCATAGCATCTCTCACTCCGTTCCCCCAAATGTTCCATTCCCTTGACCGCATCGTAAAACTCCTGCGGGTCGTAATGTCCTTCTATAAAATCAACCGGATGCTCCAGCGGCATCTCGCGAATCAAGCGTTTCACCTCTGCCACCCGTTTGTGATACTCTTCCTCCTCCGAAATGTTCGGATTATAATAAAAGATTGTAATCGCAAAATACCGGCTTAAATATTCCAAAACATAACTGGAGCACGGTGCACAGCAACTGTGCAGCAACAGTGTTGGCGTTATATCGGAATTCATAATCATAATATCATTTAAGATCTGATCCAGTTTTTGTTGATAATTTACATTTTTTCCCATCATATTTAACATAAAGATACATTTTCTCCAAAAAAATTTTCAAAATTTTCTTTTTAACAGATTATTTATTAAAAATTAACAATTGACTTTGTGTATTATTTACAATATAATAGTATTATAAATATATTGGTAAGGAGGGATTTGTATGACAATTCAACAAGCTGTAAAAAAATATCACTTACTGACTCCCAATCCGAATGTTGCCTTCCAAAAGGCAAAAGATCTAAATGTAGAAGAAGTACTCTACTTTATCGAAACCAATAATCAATTTGTTTATTTAATAAAAGACGGTGCTCGCGGGTATTACCTGTACCATGATAAGCGCAGTCTTTACAACAAGCGCTATAAAGGCTTGAAAATGGATAAACTGGAAGACTAATGATAAACGGGCACCGGATAATCATTTTCCAAATTATTCTTACAGAATATAATACCTGAACGTATCAAATACTAACAACAGTAATACGATACGAAAGGAAATGAGGTGCTGTAATGAAGAAATCCATGCGTTTTACCATATCTCCCCTGTCAGTAATGAAGTATTTATTCCTGTTTATTGTCGGCGGTTCTTCTATCTGGAGATATTATATCGTGGTTTTTCTCATTTTTCAATGATTGTTTGCGGTGGCCTGGCTTTTATCCTATGCGGACTGCTGAATCAGAATAAGAAGTATCAACTTACGATACCGGTACAAATGATATTCTCCTGTTTTATTATAACCGCGTTAGAGTTTATCACCGGTTATATTGTAAATATACGCCTGCATTGGAATATATGGGATTATTCTTCTCTGCCTTACAATTTATACGGTCAGATTTGTCTGACGTATTCTCTGATCTGGCTTATCCTGTCTTTGTTGTGTATTTTCGCAGACGACTGGATCCGATGTATTATATTTGAAGAAGCAAAGCCGCATTATAAATGGTTCTAAAAACATAATAGAATTTCCCATTAAACAAAAACCCTTTCAGAATTGACCTGATCTTTCAAAGTCAATTCCGAAAGGGTTATTTTTTACTTTATATCATTACATCATTCCCATACCGCCTGCAGGCATTGCCGGAACAGCCGGTGTATCTTCCTTGATATCTGCAACAACAGATTCCGTTGTCAACAAGGTAGATGCTACAGAAGTTGCATTCTGTAATGCGGAACGTGTTACCTTAACCGGATCAATGATACCTGCTTCGATCATGTTTACATAAGTCTCATTCAAAGCATCAAATCCAACACCCGGCTCAGACTCTCTTACGTTATTGATAATCACTGCGCCTTCCAATCCTGCGTTACCTGCAATGTGGAACAAAGGAGCCTCTAATGCCTTCAAGATGATCTCAGCACCGGTCTTCTCATCTCCGGACAACTGCTCTGTCAACTTGGCAACCTCTTTGCTTGCATGGATATAAGCAGATCCACCACCTGCAATGATACCCTCTTCCACTGCAGCTCTTGTAGCAGCCAATGCATCTTCCATACGAAGTTTTGCTTCTTTCATCTCTGTCTCAGTTGCTGCACCAACACGAACAACTGCAACACCGCCTGCCAATTTAGCAAGTCTTTCCTGTAATTTTTCTCTGTCGAAATCAGAAGTGGTCTCTTCAATCCGTGCTTTGATCAGGTTAACTCTGCCTTCGATATCAGCTGCATCACCTGCACCATCCACGATGATCGTATTTTCCTTTTCCACTCTGACGCTCTTGGCACGACCAAGATCCTCTAAAGTTGCATCTTTTAAATCCAATCCCAACTCATCTGTAATCACTTTACCACCTGTCAGAATTGCGATATCCTCGAGCATTTCTTTTCTTCTGTCACCATAACCAGGAGCCTTAACACCAACAACCTGGAAAGTACCACGCAACTTATTAAGAATCAAAGTAGTAAGTGCCTCACCCTCGATGTCCTCAGCAATGATGAGTAACTTCTGTCCACTCTGAACAATCTGCTCAAGAAGCGGTAAGATCTCCTGAATATTGGAAATCTTCTTATCTGTGATCAGGATATATGGATTATCAAGTTCTGCTACCATCTTCTCCATATCGGTTGACATATATGCGGAAATATATCCACGATCGAACTGCATTCCTTCTACCAGGTCAAGCTCTGTCTTCATGGTCTTGGACTCTTCAATTGTGATAACACC
>CAJOMI010000076.1 GCA_905235545.1 uncultured Lachnospiraceae bacterium
ATCTGATGGGAAATCTTGATGCATCTTATAATGGAATATCCTTTGACGGATCATCTTCCTTTTCTGACCGGATCAGTGAGAGTATTGCGCCTTTTGATGTGAAGCAGAGGAAGGAGTTTACGCCATCGCTTCTCAGTGGATTTTATGCGGATACATCGGATCTGGATCAAATGTTATATAAGTTTGATGCCGAGTCGATCGCCAATGATGAGACAGCGGAGTTTATCATGAAAGAGAAGAAATTTAAAAAATACAATATTAAGATATCGAATAATCAGAGCAGTAATTTTCATACCAAAACCGAGTCGGTTGACTTGGCAATGTTTCCGGTGTGGTTCATGTCATACAAAAATGGGGACAGAGTGTCTTATGCGACGATAAATGGACAGACAGGTAAGATATTTGCAGATTTGCCGGTATCTGTACCAAAGTATCTGATCGGTGCAGGAATTTTGTCAATTCCGATATTTTTGCTTCTCAATATGTTTTTGACGATCACTCCGACTTCGTTGGTAATGATAGTTGCAGTGCTTGCAGCGATGGTGGGAATTATCTATGCAGCTGAACTTTCCAAGGTCGCAGTGCGGGAAAATGATGAAGATGACAAGGGAAAACAGGAAGCGGAAAGACTTGCCGCGTATCGAAAAGAGAAACGGGAAAGAGAAGCCGCGGAGGCAGTGGGAGTCGATCTGCCATTTGTGCAAAATGACAAGCAAGGAAAGAAGAAAAAAGAGATAAATAAGCATGATATGGGGGCAGGTATAATTGTCAGCTTGCTCATGATGGGAGCTATAGTCGGTTGGCGTATACTGCTTGAAAGCGGAATCAGCGTTTTGTCATTGATGCAAACATTGGCCGGAAGACAGGGAATAATTCTGGTGTCATTAGTGGCAGTTATTATTTCTTATATATCAAGTCGAAAGAGTATGAAACGGATTGATGCAAAGAAGGGACTTCCGGCTGCCATTTGGATCATTGTTGCAGAGGTCATTGCATTTATTGTGGGAATTGTTGCTCCTGTGAAGGATATATATTATTATGCAATGGTGATATTGATGCTGTTCTCTATTGGAGTTGTGCTGATCGATCTGATCGGATGTTATAATATATTTGCCACGAGGAAACTACCTCAGTTCGATTATCAGGGAGGTGATGACCGTGCGTGATATGCATCGTATATTAGAGAAAATAAAATGCCGGCGCCTCATAAAATTTTTCCTGTTTTGCCTTGCGTGTCTGACTGTGACTTTATCGTCATATCATGTGTATGCTTTCGATACATCGCAGAATGAAGAAATGTCAAAGTATGAGTATGTCAATCCGGATACGGGATATCGTGCATTTATCGAGGATAAAGCACAGCTTCTGACCGACCCCGAGAGAGAGGATCTGCTCGCACAGATGGAGGTGATTACGGAATACGGGAATGCAGCCTTCCATACAGTTGATGTGAACAATGGAACGGCAGACGGTTATGCAAGAGGGTACTATCACAATAAGTTTGACAGTGCCAGCGGGGTACTGTTTCTGATCGATATGGATAACCGTAAGGTCTACATATTCTCAGATGGGAACATCAACAAGACGGTCACAAAATCCTATGCCAATGTGATCACAGACAATGTATATCAATATGCCACAAATGCCGATTATTACACCTGTGCATCTGAGGTATTCTCACAGGTATATGATTTGTTAGAGGGCAGGCGTATTGCACAGCCGATGAAGTATGTGAGTAATATTCTTCTGGCAGTTGTGTTCGCATTGCTCATCAATTATATGATGGTAAGGGGATTTGCCAGAGCGAAAACACCTTCCAGAGAAGAGATCCTTTCCGGATCATTCGTTGATAAGAAGTTAACGGATACCAGAGCGGAATTCGTATGTGAGACAAGAAAATATGATCCCGTCAGCAGCGGAAGCTCCGGAAGCTCCGGAGGTGGCGGCGGTGGTGGAGGAAGCTCCGGAGGGGGCGGTGGCCACAGTTTTTAGCTACATTTGTATAAATTGGCAAAAAATCGTTTAAACAGATAAGTTTTATCGGAAATTTGGATATTGACTTTTTAAAATCAAAAATCTATAATTTATCACATAGCAAGGGAGCTGTACCGTTTGGACAGCTCCTGTTTTTATTTCTGAAACTTAGGATACGATGGAACAAGGGCGTTCTGCACAATGTGATCTTGTGTGGGATGCCCTTATTTGATGCAAGAGGAAAACGTATTAGGTAATTGCTAAGTAATTGCGAAACGCAAATTCAGAAATTGTTTGTTGTGCATATAGCACAGTTCCTCCGCAGACACACTTTCGTTCTTTCGCAGGCGTAGCGGTACGTAAGATGCCAGAATACGGCACCAAAGTACCGACGCCTGTGAAACGGTCTGCTTGTGGATACTGTACATTATGCACAACATAATCTACGATTTTGATGCGTTTTGCAATTGCCGATCAGGTAATTACGAAAAGGAGGAGGTATGCGTATGCGGACAGAGGAATTATATCGGTATTCAGATGCAGTCAATGAATTATTGGCAAGGTATGGCGTGAAATTCGGAATCTACAAAAATGGCACCTTTAAGGAACAACTCTTTCCATTTGATATGATTCCCCGGGTGATCGGTAAGGATGAATTTGCTTATCTGGAAAAGGGTTTAAAACAGAGGGTAATGGCACTCAACGAATTCATCAAGGACATTTACGGTGACAAAAAGATCATTCGGGATGGCGTGGTTCCGGAGGAATTCGTCTATATGGGAAGCGGGTATCTGACGCAGTGCGAGGGCGTGATGCCGCCGAAGGGCGTATACGCTCATATCGCCGGAATCGATCTGGTGCAGGGAAAAGACGGGGAGTGGTATATCTTAGAGGATAATCTGCGGATTCCGTCAGGAGCATCATATCCGATGATCGCAAGAGATCTCTGCAGAAAAAGTTCACCGGCAACCTTTGAAGAAAATGCCATAGAGGACAACCGGAATTATGCGAAATTGCTGCGGCAGACCATGGATTATGTGAATACCGGAGGACATACTGTGATCCTTTCACCCGGAAGATACAATGCGGCGTACTTTGAACACTCCTATCTGGCTGAGCAGACAGGAGCACATCTGGTCACAGGCAATGAGCTGGTGGTTGAAAATGACAATCTCTATTTTGTCGATTATTCCGGCAAGAAGGAACGGGTAGGAGCGGTATATCGGAGAATATCGGATGAGTATCTGGATCCGATGAATTTCAATCCGGAATCCGTGATCGGAATTCCACACATTTATGATATATATCGAAAAGGAAATGTGGCACTTTTGAATGCGCCGGGAAATGGTGTGGCAGATGACAAGGGAATCTATTATTTTGTACCGAAAATGATTCAGTATTATTTAGGAGAGGAGGCAATCCTTCACAATGCGCCGACTTATCTGCCGTATTACGAAAAAGACATGCAGTACGTGCTGGAACATTTTGACAATCTGGTGCTTAAGGATGTTGCGGAAGCCGGCGGCTACGGTGTGGTATTTGGCAGCGGAATGACAAAAGAGGAGAAGGAGAACTTCATCGCGATGTTAAAGGCTGAGCCGAGGAGATTCATCGCACAGGAGGTCATTGATTTCCTCGATATCAATATCTACGACAATGGACAGGTTGTGCCGAGAAAGGCAGATCTTCGTGCCTTTGTGCTGATGGGCGAGGAACCGATGGTGTGGAAGAGCGGACTGACCAGATTTTCGAGAAATCCGGATTCCTTCATTGTGAATTCTTCTCAGGGTGGAGGATTCAAGGATACCTGGGTCATGTCGGAGTAGAGGCGATAAAGTGCCGGAACAAGTAATGGATATACATTCCGTGAGGACACCGGAGGTCCGATTAGCGTCGAACGAAGTGGAACGTAGCGCGCACGGGTTCGGATGGGAATATGTCAGTTTAAACGGACCCGAATCTGGCGCAGGACTCGCAAGCGAGTCTTGCATTCGGTGAAAACGATTCGAATCTCACATCGGATCTTGCGGGAGTGAATTGAGAACTTGGATTGGTGGAGAAAACAGGAAAGATACGGATAGGAAAGGGGAAATGAGTATGGCAATTTTATCAGCAGAACACAGTGATCAGTTACATTGGTTGGGAAGGTACAGTGAGAGAGTGTATACCACGATCAACGTATTTGCAAATCAGTTTGATTCCATGCTTGATCTGAAGACAGAGGAGTATGTGGATTTTTGTAAGAGACAGGATATTCCGAATATCTATCAATCAAAGGAGGATTTTGTAAAACGATACTGCTTCGATGAGACAGATCCCAACTCCATTTATTCCAATCTGATGCGGGCCTATGACAATGCGATTGTGCTGCGGGAGGAGATTGGCAGCGAGAGTCTTGCCTACATTCAGCTTGCGGTATATGGCATGAATAAGGCAAAAGTATCGGATGCGCCATTGATTCAATTGCAGAGTGTGGTGGATAATATTGTAGCTTTCTGGGGCATGGCGGATGACGATATTGACAGTGAGTGTGTGCGCAATATGATCAAACTGGGAAAAAGAGTAGAGCGGATTGACCTCTATGCCAGAATGCACATGCCGCCAAAGGAATTAAAGAGAGAGATGAAGCGATTGAATCTGCGAATCAACGGAGCCGGTCTTAAATATAACCAGGTTAAACTGGCACATCTGAATTACATGGTGGAAGTGGAACCGATTGACTATGACCAGATTGTCGGGGAAATCGAATCGCTTTTTGATGTGGAACCGGATCAGATGGTGGCTGGATTTTAGAAAGCCTCCTCATCTGGGCGAAGCGCAGATGGGGGATAACAAACGAATCTTGACCACAGTCAGGGATTGGATAGGAGTTGTTGAGTGAATGCGTAGATTGAGCTATCAGTATTATATGCAGCTGTCGTTTCTGCATCCGGTGGAAAGGCATCATTTTACGCTGCGATGTCTGCCGATGGCAGATGTCGGGCAAAAGATTGAAGAACAGACGCTTCAGATCACACCTTCTTATGTTGGCGGATATGAAACGGATTCTTTTGGAAATCAGTTTGTGTATGGGATTGTACGGGATGCCCATACACATTTTGTGGTAGATGTAAAGGGTGTTGCCTGCGTGGATCATTCGATTCCGATTCCGGTGACGGAATTGCACCGGATCGGAATGTTCCGGTATCCTTCAAAACTCACGAAAACGGGAGCGGCGCTTAAAAGTCTTTTACAAAAGTGCGGAACCTGTGTGGAGATGCAGGGTGCAGAAGATGGTTGCAATGCGTTGGAGCGTGCCTGTATGCTTATGGATGTGTTGTATCATAATTTTCAGTATGAACCGGGAGTGACCGGGGTGAATACCACAGCAGAAGAGGCGTGTGAACTTGGCAGGGGAGTCTGTCAGGATTATGCGCATATTTTGCTTGCACTCTGTCGGATGGAGTGGATTCCGTGTCGTTACGTGGTGGGAATGATGATGGGGGAAGGTGCATCCCATGCATGGGTGGAAGTGTGTGACGGGAAAGAGTGGATCGCACTGGACCCGACACACAATCGTTTGGTGGATGACAATTATATTCGCATTTCCTATGGAAGGGATGCACAGGACTGTACCATAAATCAGGGGTATTTTTACGGTTCGGCAGAGCAGACACAGGAGATTCGGGTGGTGGTAGAGGAGATGTCGTATGATAGATAAGATAGAAACAATAGCAAGAGCAGACCTTCCGGTGGACGAAGTAATGCAGATTCGAAAACATCGTTTGATGCCGGAGAATGCTTCCGTAGAAAAATTGGAACAGGAGGGAAAGCGGATCGGAATCGTTACCGGAATTCACGGAGATGAGCTGGAAGGACAGTATGTGTGCTATGAACTTGCCAGACGCATTTATGAGGAACCGGATGCACTGACGGGGATCGTGGACATTTATCCCGCCATGAATCCCTTTGGCATAGATAATATAACCAGGGGAATTCCGGCGTTTGATCTGGATATGAATCGGTTGTTCCCGGGTAATCAAAATGGAGATATGAATGAATATCTGGCAGCGGAGATCATGAAGGATATGAAAGGTACGAAACTGTGTCTGGATATTCATGCAAGCAATATTTTTCTGACAGAGATTCCCCAGATCCGGATCAATGAGATGCACAGGGAGACTTTGGTTCCGATTGCGGAAAAGTCCAACGTGGATTTGATCTGGGTGCATGGAGCCAGTACGGTGCTGGAATCCACCTTTGCGTTCAGTTTAAACAGTATCGGCGTGCAAACTCTGGTGGTTGAAATGGGTGTGGGCATGCGGATTACGGAAAACTATGGCGATCAGCTGGTGGATGGAATCTTTTCCCTGATGGCAGACCTTGGAATCTGGAATGGAAAGGTTCCAAAGGTGCGGAAACCGGTGATCAGCAATGATGAGACGGGACAGGATGTATATTATATGAATGCCGGAGAATCGGGAGTCTTTTTGAAGGAGAAGGCTCACGGTTGTATGGTAAAGACGGGAGAACGCATTGGAAAAATTGTGAACCCCATGACCGGCAAGGTGTTGGAAGAGGTATTGGCGCCCGGTGACGGATGGCTATTTACGATACGGGAGTATCCCGTGGTAGAGGAAGGTTCACTGGTGGGACGGATTCTCAGGACGGAAGCATTGGATGAGACCACCGGTGCAACGCCAATTCCGTTTCAGACAGAGGAAAACGAATCGGATGCCGGATGATCAGACACGCAGTATCCACACGAATGGAAAGGGGTGCAATATACTTTGAAAAAGGAAATACTATACGAGATTCAGGGACTATACAGAGATAATTTTCGGGTGACCGGATACCGGTTCGGTTCCGGAGAACAGTCTGTATGTATCATGGGCAGTCTGCGTGGAAATGAATTTCAGCAGATCTATGTCTGTTCCCAATTGATTCGAAAGCTCAAAAAGTTAGAAGAACAGGGAAAAATTGCGGAGGGAAAGGAAATTCTGGTCATTCCCTGCGGGAATCCCTATTCGGTCAATGCCAAAAAGCGGTTCTGGACCATTGACAATACGGATATTAATCGTATGTTTCCGGGATATTCTCTCGGGGAAACGACACAGCGGATTGCCGGCGGTATCTTTGAACAGATAAAGGATTATAAATACGGAATCCAGTTTGCTTCTTTTTATATGCCGGGCAACTTTGTTCCGCAGGTCAGAATGATGAAGACCGGAGCGGAAAATATCGAATTGGCGAAGCAATTTGGAATGGGTCTTGCACAATCCGAGACCGTTTGACACAACGACCCTCAATTACAACTGGCAGATATGGGAGACGGATGCTTTTTCCATTTACACGACCAGTACCGGGGCAGTGGATAAGCAGAGTGCGAAGCAGGCAGTGGATGCTGTTTTGAATTTTCTATCAAAGCAGG
This sequence comes from uncultured Lachnospiraceae bacterium, assembly GCA_905235545.1. Lineage (GTDB taxonomy): Bacteria > Bacillota > Clostridia > Lachnospirales > Lachnospiraceae > CAG-590. Next base: position 7,385 of record CAJOMI010000076.1, read on the forward strand.
GTATCATTCATTATCAAGGATATGAGGGCTACATTTCAAGAGTGGTAGAGAGCAAGGATTTTGTGGATGTGCGGGCGGAATACGCGGGGTTCTTCGAGCAGTGCATGAAAGTCGGTGAGATCGTGGAAGAAGGCGAAACACTTGCGACCATCAGTGATCCTTATACAGCCGAACTTTTGCAGGTTGTCAGGGCACCGATTTCCGGCATTGTGGCATTTGCACATAATGAGACGATGGCATATCAGAATACGGCGGTGTATAAACTGATCCCGGACGACAGAATTTGATTATTTTGGATATTTGTAGAGGCGTGC
>CAJOMI010000077.1 GCA_905235545.1 uncultured Lachnospiraceae bacterium
TCGAGAGAACCACTGTTCACACCGACACGAATCGGCACATGATAAGCCTTGGCAGCCTCTACCACCGCTTTGATCTTATCCTTGCCACCGATATTGCCCGGATTGATGCGGATCTTATCCGCACCATTCTCCATCGCCATGATCGCCAACCGATAATTAAAATGTATATCCGCAACAATCGGAATATGAATATATTTCTTGATCTCAGAAAATGCCTTGGCCGCCGCTTCATTGTTTGCTGTCGACCGGATAATCTCACATCCCGCTTTTTCCAGTTTCAGGATCTGCTCAATTGTTGCCTCCGTATCCTCAGTTTTCGTATTTGTCATGGACTGGATTCGGATCGGATTACCACCACCGATGACCGTATTTCCAATCCTTACCTCTTTCGTATGCTCTCTCATGATATTTCCCTTCTTTACCGGATCATCACCCTCAGAGATCCCTGCGCTGTTCATCCACAGCGTATCTCTCTTTATATTTTCCCTCTTTACCGGATCAACACTGATCTTCCTACTTTACCATCAACTTTAACACATCCTGATACATTACTACGACCATCAGACCCATCAGGAGTATAAAGCCCAATGTATTGATAAATGCTTCTTTTTCTGTCGGTATTTTTTTGCGAAAGATCGCCTCATAGAGTAAAAATACGGTTCTTCCGCCATCTAATGCCGGAAGAGGAAGCAGATTCATCACACCAAGGTTCCCACTTAGCATAATGCTGAAATTCAGCATATTCAGGATAATGTTCAAAATCGCAATCGAAGTATTTCCTTCTGCGCTTTCCTTTGCTTCATCAATCGTATCACTCATCATAGACACAATTCCGACCGGACCGGACAGGTTCTTGAATGAAACCTTTCCTCTGATCAGATAAGAAAGACTCAGATACGTTGTCTTGATCTGATATCGCAGTTCCAACGCTGCATTTTTGATCGTACCGCCAAATCCGTATTTCTGTCTGTTACCGCCATAGATTCCCATCAGATATCCATTTTCCGTTTTCTCCGGTGTAAATGTATATTCAAATGTCTGTCCATCCCGGTCAACGGTCAGCGTAATATCATTTCCCTCCTGATTGAACTGATTATACACAAGAATTTCCTGATATTTATATATGCGATGTCCGTTGTAAGAGGTAATGATATCGCCCTCTTCGACGCCGGCTTCCCTCGCCGGACTGCTGTCAGAAAATCCCGCCACATCAGGAACGTCAAATCCAACCATCGCAATCAGAATGATCGCAAATATAAACGCCAGAATAAAGTTGAAAATCGGACCGGCCAAAACCACCGAAAGTCTTGCCCGGACAGACTTGGTGCTAAAGGAGTGTTCGTCCTCTACATCCTCATCCTCGCCTAACATGGCACAGAATCCACCGATTGGAATCAACCGGAGTGAATACTTTGTTTCCTTTTTCTGAAACGAAAACAAAGTCGGTCCCATACCAATCGCAAACTCATTGACATATATTCCGTTTAACTTTGCCAATAAAAAATGTCCAAATTCATGAAATGCTATAATCAGACAAAATACCAAAAGAGCAATCAATACATTTAAGAGTGTATGCCACACGTCTTCCACCTTCTTTCAATCGTCTCATAGACCCAATGTTCCGTCTCCAATATTTCTTCCACCGTCGGATTCGATATTAAACGGTGTTCATCCATGCAAAATCTTATAATATCATAGATTTCCAAAAAAGAAATATTTCTATGCAAAAATTTTGATACAGCAAATTCATTTGCCGCATTCAGAACAGTAGGCATAGATCCACCGGTCCCGATTGCTTCATAAGCATATTGTAATCCCAAAAATGTGTTCAAATCCGGTTTTTCAAATGTAATTTCTGTTAATTTTGAAAAATCAAGCCGTTCTCCATTCAAATATACACGGTCCGGATAATACAGTGCATATTGAATCGGGAGGCGCATATCCGGTGTTCCAAGCTGTGCGATCACCGCCCCATCTTCGAATTCTACCATAGAATGAATAATACTCTGCGGCTGTACCACCACCTCAATTTGGGAAGGATCCACATGAAACAGCCACTTAGCCTCAATTACTTCTAAGCCTTTATTGACCATAGAGGCGGAATCAATCGTAATCTTCTGACCCATCGCCCAATTCGGATGTTTGAGTGCCATCTCCACGGTAACATTCTCTAATTCCTGTCTTGTCTTTCCCCTGAACGGTCCACCGGATGCAGTGAGCAACAATTTATGGATCCTGTTATCTCTTTCTCCGTTGAGACATTGAAAAATAGCCGAATGCTCACTATCTACCGGCAAAATGGAAACCTTTTTCTCTGCTGCAAGCGGCATAATGATATGTCCTGCAGTAACCAGTGTCTCCTTGTTTGCCAGACCAATATCCTTTCCTGCTTCAATAGCCGCAATCGTTGGTTTAATACCGATCATTCCCACAATTGCAGTGATCAGAATATCGGATTCCTCTAATGTTGCCAGTTCTAACAATCCTTCCATGCCGGATACAATTCTGCACTCCGGTATAACATCTGCGACTAAAAGACGAAGTTCTTTTGCCTTTTCTTCCTCCCATACTGCCGCCAAAACCGGATGAAATTCCCGTATCTGTTCCTCTAACATACGAATATTACTGCCGGCACTGACTGCCACCAGTTCAAGATCCTCATTGTTTCGAATCACATCTATGGTCTGGGTTCCTATGGAACCGGTAGAACCCAATATCGCTACCTTTTTCATACAATCCTCCTATGAATCAATGCCATTTACTTAATCCGAACGTTGCCGGACATACTCTATGTTTACCATTCCGGGCACGCTTTCGCTTAACTTTAAACGCAACGGTACTAAACTCATGACACGTATGGTCGTCATTCGTTAAGTGCCGGCGTTTGCAGATAGCCCTACATGGTAAACATAGAGTATGTTCGGCAACTGTATATTGACAAATTCTTAAGCAAATGACATCGCCTATGAATCATAATGCATCAAAGAGTACAACCAGATAATATATGATCGGTGCCGTGAACAATACGCTATCCACCCGGTCAACAATTCCTCCGTGTCCCGGAATCAGATTGCTGTAATCCTTAATTTCATGATTTCGCTTGATCGCGGATGCCGCCAGATCTCCGATCACAGCCGGAAATGCTGCTACTGCAGCCATGATCGCACAATAAAGACCGGAAAACGGAATGGACTCTTTAAACACGATTGCGAACAAATATCCCAACAATCCTGCTCCGATAATTCCTCCGATAAATCCTTCCACACTTTTATGGGGACTTACCTTTGGCGTAAATTTATGTTTTCCCAATGCACTTCCCGTGAAGTAAGCAAACACATCATTGCCCCAACTGGAAATGATAATAAAGCAGGAAAGCGCCAATCCGGATTCCAATGCCCGCACCTGATAGACATAAGAAAGCATAATTGTGATATAAAAAAAGCTGAAAAACGCATTTATCACATCTTTATCGCGATATTTGGGAAATAAAAATACATAACCGGCAAGTAATAACAGGATGACCAGAATAATAACCGGTAACAGCAAAGACGCGTGATCAAACAATAATAACACATATACCACAATCGTTGCTATATAATCCACCACGGCAAAAGATGTCTTTTCAAGTGAATACACTTTCATAAGTTCATAAATTCCGGCAAGAGAGATCAGTGTCAATATAACAGCTGACACCGCTCCACCTGCAAGGAATATAATAAGAGTTGTAAGCGCGACAAAAAAGCCACCGATCAATCGTTGTTTCATACTCTTTTACACACCGCCAAATCGACGATCCCTTCCATTATAATACCGAATTGCTTTAAGCAAATCTTCTTTTGTGAAGTCAGGCCATAACACATCCGTAAAGTAAAATTCCGTATAAGCAAGCTGCCATGGCAGGAAATTCGAAAGTCGTTCTTCGCCACTCGTCCGAATCATAAGATCCGGATCCGGCAACCCTGCAGTGTCGAGATAGTTATTGATCAGGTCTTCCGTAATATCCTTCGGTTCCAATTTACAATCCCTGACATCCTCCGCAATTCTTGAAACCGCACGGCGAATCTCATCTCTTCCGCCATAGTTGATGGCTATCGTAAACTTCAATCCGGTTGCATCCTTTGTTGCTTCTTCCAATTCATTGATCTTCGAAACAATCTTGGAATCCAGTCCTGTCTTATCCCCGATCACCCGAACCTTCATGTTATTCTTTGTGGAACGTTCAATACAATCGATCAGATACTTCTGCAGCAGTCGCATCAAAGCACCCACTTCCTCGCTCGATCGCTTCCAATTCTCTGTTGAAAATGCATAGACAGTGATATATTCAATTCCCATATTATATCCGTCTTCAATGATCTGCTCAACTGTCTTCGCACCTTGCACATGCCCGAAATTGCGGGGTTTATTGCGCTTCTTTGCCCATCGTCCGTTGCCATCCATAATGATTGCCACATGTTTCGGGACTTTTAGATTTTCTTCCCGGATTATCTTTCTTATTGTATCCAATTCAGCCTCCATCATATACTACACTGTCATGATCTCTTTGGATTTGTTTTCGATTGCTTTTTCAATCTTATCCACATATTTGTCAGTGAGTTTTTGAATCTGATCTTCATAGTCCTTCTGCTCATCCTCGGATATCTCATTCGCTTTCAACTGCTTTTTGAAATAGTCATTGGCATCACGGCGGATGTTACGCACTGCAACTTTAGCGTTCTCTCCTTTTTTCTTGATGTCTTTGACCAGATCTTTACGGCGCTCCTCTGTGAGTTCCGGGAAATTCAATATAATAGACTTTCCGTCATTGTTTGGATTGAGACCAAGGTCGGAACAGATGATCGCCTTCTCGATCTCTTTGAGAAGGGATGCCTCCCAAGGTGTGATCACAATCGTTCTCGCCTCCGGTACACTGATGTTGCCGACCTGCTGTAAAGGAGTCGGTACACCATAATATTCCACTTTGATATTGTTGAGAATATTAGGATTGGCACGACCTGCACGAATATTCGAATATTCATTCTGTAAACTCTCCAATGACTTCTCCATCTTTTCTTCAAATTGCTTTAACATAAAACATTCCTCCTATATAATTGAATCAAAGTTGTTCGGATTCAAACCCGAACCGTTACTATTCTTTCCTGTTATGCTTCTATGTATGTTCCACTGAACTGACCGGTCAGCGCATGGATAATACTATCCTTCTCATTGAGGCCGAATAACATCATCGGCATATGGTTCTCCATTGCCAGAACAGCAGATGCCAGATCGATCACGCCCAGCTTTTGATCTACGATATCCTTCATCTGCATGGTATCATACTTCTTCGCATTCGGATTCGTCTTCGGATCACTGTCATAGACTCCGTCAATCGACTTGCCCGACAAGATCACATCTGCCGATATCTCAATCGCCATCAGCACCGTAGCCATATCCGTTGAAAAATACGGATGTCCGATACCACCTGCAAAGAAAACAACTTCATTTGCTTCCAGAGCGGCAACGGCTGTATCTTTATTGAATAACTCCGTCACATTTGCACAGATAAAAGGGGTCATGATCCTTGTCTTAAGTCCGACTGTTCGAAACATATCCGCTGCATAGATACAATTCATAACCGTTGCGAGCATACCAATCTGATCCGCTTTCACCCGGTCCATATTCTCAGATGTTCTTCCTCTCCAGAAATTGCCGCCACCGATAACAATCGCAACCTGCTTTCCGGCATCCACTACAGTCTTGACCTGTCTTGCCACCTCTAAAACCGTCTTTTCATCGAAGCCATGATGTTTGTCTCCGGCCAGTGCTTCTCCACTCAGTTTGAGTAATATACGATTCGTTTCCATATTGATCTCCTTTGCATAATAACTTATACACGACTAAATTTCAGTATACCATAATTTTTTTCAAATGGAAATCCTCTTTTGTTTTTTTGTTAAAAGCGATATAACTTTATTTTGTTTTTATCAGATTTCTCTCTAAATTATTCATGTGACATCCGCCAGTCAATACACCGCTTCAAATATTCTTCGTACTCCGGATTCTTGCACACCCCTTTTCCCGGTGCGTCGGAGATCTTGGCAACATCCTGCCCATTGCACTTTGTCGTCTTCATAACGATATTTAACGGTTCAACGCATGTATCGTTTGACAAATATGTCCCAATACCAAATGCAACATTGATACGCTTACTAAATCTGCGAAACAGTTTGTCTGCACGCACAAAATCAAGACTATCTGAGAACAACAAAGTCTTTGTCTTGGGATTAATCCCTAAGCTTTCAAAATGTGCTATCATTTTTTCTCCCCACTCAAACGGATCTCCGGAATCATGACGCACACCGGAAAACAATGTTGCATAGGTAAGTTGAAAATCCTTTAAAAAGCAGTCTGTCGTAATCGCATCGGTAAGTGCAGTTCCATTTAAAATTCCATACTCTTTCACCCACGCATCCAATGCATACCAGTTCGAGTATGCAGGATTGTGTTTGTGATTGCCCTGTCCGATACACATGATCCACTCATGTGCCATGGTTCCCACCGGTGTAATGTTATATTTTTTAGCCAAATAAACATTGCTGGTTCCGATAAAATGCGAAGCACTTTGCAAGGTATCATTTAAATGGGAAAACTTCTGTACCACAAGTTCCTGCGCTTCCGCAGATAATCTTCTTCGAAGACCGAATTCCGAAAAATTTCCGGCAAACCAATGACCAGTCTTAAGCTTTTCATACTTATCATCCAGACGTTCCCGAAAGCTATCCATGAGTTCATCATACCGGTACTGCATTCTGAAGTAAACCTCATTCACAATCGCAAGGGTGGGAATCTCATACATTGATGTATTCAACCATGTACCCGTTGTTTCGATTGCAAGACCACATTCAGCATCTGTTGTAATCGAAAAATCCTCATATCGAGGTCTCCAAAGGCGAAGAAAATCAATATAAGATCCTTTAAACCATTTAATGTTATCCAGATATTCCAGTTCCTCTTCCGTGAATTGTAGTGTACAATATGCTTGGATCTGTTCTCTGATTTCTTCTACCATCTCCGGTGTAAACTGTACATCCTGATTCCGGCACTTAAAGGTCCAAGTGGTCTTATAGGCAGGAAACTGATGGTAAATCGCCTGTCCCATTGAAAATTTATAACTATCCGTCTCAAGTAAAGAATTAATAATTTGCGGTAATTTCATATTCATCATCCTTTGCATTCATAATCAATTCCTGATCCATTCAGAATTCAACTGCCTTACGATCCGTTTTTCACCTTTCACGCCGATATACTAGACCACTTCGATCTGACTGGTCTTCATGGCTGCAAGTGCTGTCTCATGACTTTCCGGTGTTACACAAGCGCATGCTTTTTCCACGATCCGGATTGGTATTTCAGGCACAGACGCCTTTAACAGCATCGCATTGCTGATCACACAAATGCCGGTACAGACACCGCATAGATATACTGCATCCACTTCCCTTTTCTCTGCAATCCGTGTAATATGTTCTGCAAGTTGCACACTGCCAAATGTAGGCTTATCAAAAACCTGACATTGATCGGCAATATCTCTTAGTTCAGGAATAATCTCCCAACCTTCCGTATCCTTGATACAATGTTCAACCGGAAGTTTCCGGCCTTCCTGTGTATTCCTATAATTCTCATCATGGGTATCTCTTGTAAAGATAATATCCCCGTCAAATTCGCGAACCAGCTTATCCACCGCAGGTACAATCGCTTTCGCTTCTTTCGTTCCCAACACCCCTGTAACAAAATCATTCTGCATATCCACTACAATCAATATCTTTTTCATCCTGCCAATCCTCTCTTTCTCCCACATATTGATAAAGTTCCGCCGGTCGTTTGCCTGTATCCGACTGTTTTCGGTTCAAATCTCTCACCAAACCGGCATTCACGTAGTTTATCACACCCTTTTATTCAAGGTACAATATACCATTATATAAGTCAAGTACAAAAAGAACAAAGTGTCGCTTGCGACTCTTTCGCGCCCGAGCAGCACCTCTAAGCAATTAACTTCTTCTCCGCGAGGTTCGCATCCCGCGAAGCGTTTTTGCTTTATAGGAGACGAAGTTTCCTATAAAGTAAAAAAAGAGGTATGCATTTTGCACACCTCTTAATTAAATGATTTATCGCAATTTCAAACGTCCTTATGCGTTCATCTGTGCAGCAACTTCTGCTGCGAAGTCCTCATTCTTCTTCTCGAGACCTTCACCTGTCTCAAAACGAACGAACTTCTTGAGAGTAATCGTAGAACCAACTTCTTTGGAAACAGCCTCCAGATACTGAGCAACCGTCTCTTTGTTCTCTGCCTTTACATATTCCTGCTCTAAGAGGCAAACCTCTTTTAATTCCTTATTCAAACGTCCGGTAATCATCTTCTCGATGATATTCTCCGGCTTATTTGCATTCTTCGGATCATTCTTAGCCTGTGCGATCAGGATTGCCTTCTCATGCTCCTTGTAATCTTCCGGAACTTCCTCCGTAGAAACATACTTTGGATTCAAAGCAGCGATCTGCATTGCTACGTTCTTAAGTGCTTCCTTCACGGTATCAGAATTATTATCTGTCTGTGCTTCCACCAAAACACCGATCTTACCGCCTGCGTGGATATAAGAAACAACAATACCATCTTCTGACTCAATCTTCTCGAATCTTCTGATGTTCATGTTCTCACCAATCTTAGCGATCATAGCAGCTAACTTATCTGCAACGGTCGTAGAAGGATCCAATGCCCATGCTTCAGCCTTAAATGCCTCCACATCAGTTGCTGTAGTATCGGCAGCCTGCTCAACTACTTCTTTTACATAAGTCTGGAATACTTCATTCTTAGCAACAAAGTCTGTCTCTGCATTTACTTCAACGATAGCTGCTGTCTTATCATTATTCTTAATTGTGGTAGCAACAATACCCTCTGCAGCGATTCTTCCTGCTTTCTTCTGAGCTGTTGCAAGACCTTTCTCACGCAAGAACTCAATTGCTTTATCAAAATCACCATCTGTAGCAGTCAGCGCTTTCTTACAATCCATCATACCTGCACCTGTCTGCTCTCTCAAATCTTTTACCATACTTGCTGTAATAGCCATTGTTATTTCCTCCATCTTTTCTTAAGAAAAGCCTTAGTCTGTCAGGCCAAGGCTTACATCTCATACTTATAAATGATTCTATTATTCTGCTTCCTCAACCGGAACATCTTCTGCATCGGCCTCGCCGGAAACCTCTGCATCAACACCCTGATTTGCTTCAATAACCGCATCAGCCATCTTTGCAACGATCAACTTAACGGCACGGATTGCATCATCATTACCAGGGATCACATAATCCAATTCTTCCGGATCACAGTTTGTATCTGCGATACCTACCAAAGGAATACCTAAAGAATGTGCTTCCTGAATGCAGATTCTCTCTTTGCGAGGATCTACAACAAAGATCATATCCGGAGCACCACCCATTTCTTTCACACCGCCTAAGTTCTTCTGAAGCTTATCCATCTCTTTGCGGATTGCGATAACTTCTTTCTTAGGAAGTACATCGAAGGTTCCATCTTCTTCCATCTGCTCATATTTCTTCAAAGTTGCGATACGGGTCTCGATCGTTCTCCAGTTAGTGAGCATACCACCTAACCATCTCTCATTTACATAGTACATTCCACATCTCTCAGCCTCTGACTTAACAGAATCCTGTGCCTGTTTCTTTGTACCAACGAATAAAATCTTACCACCCTCGGCAGCACACTTCTTAACAGCCTCGTATGCCTCATCTACCTTACCGACAGACTTCTGCAAGTCAATAATGTAGATACCGTTACGCTCAGTATAAATATAC
>CAJOMI010000078.1 GCA_905235545.1 uncultured Lachnospiraceae bacterium
TACCGTACGTTCTGAGTATCAGGTTGGAAAGGGTGTTCCTTGTCTGATCGCAGTTGAGCAGGATGCAACCGGACAGGCACAGGAGATCGCTTTGGCATATGCATTGGCAATCGGTGGAGCAAGAGCCGGAGTTCTTGAGACAACCTTCCGTACAGAGACAGAGACAGACCTCTTCGGTGAGCAGGCCGTTCTTTGCGGTGGTGTTTGCGCATTGATGCAGGCTGGTTTCGAGACATTGGTAGAGGCTGGTTATGACCCGAGAAATGCATACTTTGAGTGTATCCATGAGATGAAGCTCATCGTAGATCTGATCTATCAGTCAGGTTTCGCAGGAATGAGATATTCTATCTCCAACACAGCAGAGTATGGCGATTATGTAACCGGACCGAAGATTATCACAGAGGATACCAAGAAGGCTATGAAGCAGGTTCTTGCTGATATCCAGGATGGTTCTTTTGCAAAAGAATTCCTGTTGGATATGTCACCGTCAGGACGCCAGGTACATTTCAAGGCTATGAGAAAGTTAGCTGCTGAGCATCCGTCAGAGGTTGTCGGCGAAGAGATTCGTAAGTTATACAGCTGGAATGGTGAGGATAAGTTGATCAACAACTAATCCCTTTCATAGAATTGTAAAGAGAAAGAAAAAACGGATAGGAAGAGCAGATTATGTTTTATCTGCCTCCTATCCGTTTTGTTTGCGTACAACACCATATTCATCATCCAGACGAAAGAAGGAACAACTGGTATTTCTTCCCTGTAAGAATTTGACCATATCATCTTCATCCAGATTGATGGCGCATGAGTAGCATTCCCAGTCTTCATCGTATACATAGTATACACACTGGTCGCACAGATCCATATAAATCATCTCCTTTTTTAAAGAACGCGGCTAGATCAGACCGTTTCTTCTGTATTCTTCCACTTTGTCAAGAATAATTTTGTGATATTTTTCGTATTTGAGGAAGCGGGCTTCGTCTTCTGCAGTCGGAAACGGAATCCGATCCCGATTCAGATTGTCCTCGAGATCATAAAGTTTTACCTGTGTGGCGAGCGGATTGGTGAGAACCCGGTCGATAAAATGGCCGTATTCTTCTCCGGTTTCTTTTGTGATACAATCAATGGCATTCAGAACTTCTTCCGAAAATCCCTCCGCACGCAGTTTGTCCAGGGTAATTGGAGTATCCTCGACTGTATCATGGAGAATGCCGACAATCATTTCATTTTCATTCTTTCCGCGAAGCATGACACGAATCGGATGGAGTATATAGATCTTCCCGGCTTTGTCCATCTGTCCGCTGTGTGCCTCTACAGCAATTTCAAGTGCTTTTTGTAACATATCCATGCCCACTTTCCAAAATTTTATTTTCTTATTATACTCTATTTTACCAATAATCACAAGAAAGGAAAAAATCTACAAAAAGGTTTTGACAAATTGTGTATTTTGCATATAATAAAAATGGAGGGACTAGGTGGTATGCAATTTAAGAAGATTGAAAAAATAAATGAGGGCAAATATATTACCCGATATGATATATTATATGAGACAGTGGATCATAAAGATAAGGTTTATGAGATGATCAGTCGTAATCCGAATCTTAAGACGCGAGAAGAATTGACAGAGCATCCGGCGGATGCGGTTGTCCTGATACTGCATAACAGAAAGGGGGATAAGATACTTTTAAACAGAGAATTCCGCATGGCATGCGGTGGCTTCGTGTTTAACTTCCCGGCAGGACTGATTGAACAGGGGGAACGGTTCGAGGAAGGAGCAAGAAGAGAACTAAAGGAAGAGACAGGGCTCGATCTGGTAGAGATACAGGACGTGATAGGAGAGAGCTTCAGTGCAGTGGGATTTTCAAATGAAAAGAATGTGTGTGTCGTAGGTGTGGCAGAGGGGGAGTTTGCACCAAGCGATTCAACAGCGGAAGAGATTGAAGCAGCATGGTATTCCAGAGAGGAAGTAAGAAATCTTATGAAAAAAGAATATTTTGCTGCTCGAACACAAGCCTATTGCTATCTCTGGAGTAAGGAATCATTTTAGGAGAAGTTGTTATGGGAGGTAACAAAATTGAAACAGATGTTGTTTGAGATTTATACGAAGGACAGCTTGGATGCATGCGTTATTGATATCAAGAAGTATCAGAAAATGCATTCAATACGTTCCGTCATGTTTCATCTGTATTGTGGGGTAGAGGATAAAGAATGGATTGCAGGGATTATTCGTCAACTGCAGGAAGAATTTCCGGATGCCGGAATTGCGGGAGAGTCTTCGTATGCGGAAATTATTGATGGACATATCACGGATCCCGTTGTGCTGGTTTCGGCTATGCTGTTTGAAATAACGGAAGTTCGGACTTTTTGTTATTCAGATATTTTGGGAAAAGAAGCGGAAATAGGCGCAAAGGTAAAAGATATCATTGATTCGATACCGGATATTGAGGCAGCAGAGATTCTGATGCAGGGATCACCGGTAGATAACTATGCTTTTTTATTAGAGGCACAAAAATGTCGAAAGAATGTCAAAGTGTTCGGTGGTCTGCCGATGGGACATGATATCGAGCATGGAGTAAGATATGTTGTTCATTCCGAAGGTGTTTTTGAAAATGCAATGGTACTTGTGACCTATTCAGGCAAAGATTTCCATGTAGATGCGCAACATACGACGGGCTGGAAACCGATTGGCCATAGTCATACCATCACGGAAGCGCATGACAATACTCTTGTTTCGGTGGATGGAATGCCGGCAGCCAAGTTGTACGAAAAATATCTTCAGATTTTTCCGGATGAGAATTTTATTACAAATACAATGGAGTTCCCGCTGTTTGTTGGTGAGGGGAACACCAGAATGCTTCGACATCCGAATGAAGTCTGTGAGGATGGTTCGATTGTGCTTGCAGGTCATGTAAGTAAGGGAATGCAGATTTATATGTCATATGGAGATCCCAATTTGATTATTGAGGATGTGAATTGTCGTTGCAAAGAGATTAGAGAATTTGAACCGGAAGCAATTCTCCTTTATACCTGCACGATGAGAAAGATTTTCTGGAGAAGCTTTGCCAGTAATGAAATGATGCCGTTTCAGAGAATCGCAACAACGGCAGGTTTTTGTACCGGTGGGGAGTTGGCAAGAAATTTGGAGACCGGAAATATTTTATGGCATAATATTACACTTTTATCGATTGCAATGCGAGAGGGAGACAAGACTGGCCGATATATTCCCGATGCGAAGGTAGATGTGTCAACGCTTCACGGACAGATTGGTCTGGTTAAGCGTCTGGCATCACTTGTTCGCGTAACATCGGATGAGATTCAAACTGCAATGGATGAGTTGCGGGATGCGAATGCAAAATTAAAGAAAATGGCAACTATAGATGAACTGACAGGTTTGTATAATCGAAGAGAGATAGAAAAAAGGATCAAAAAGGCATTGGATTATGCGGCTTCGACAGACGATAGAGTAACAGTGATCATGCTGGATATCGATTTTTTTAAGGATGTCAATGATACGTATGGTCATGAGGTTGGCGATCAGATATTGCAGGAATTTGCTAAGGTGATCGACTCATGTATGGATCGTGAAAAGGGAGAAATAACAGGACGTTGGGGAGGAGAAGAATTCTTCTGTGTACTGCCGGGCACGGATAAAGAAAAGGCAGGGGAACGTGCTGAGGAAATTAGGCATAAGGTGGCGGAAACTAAATTTTCAGGTATTCCTAAACTGACATGCAGTGCCGGAGTGATCACTACGAATGGGGAAGAATCACATGACAACACTTTTCTACGGGTGGACAGGGCTCTTTATCTGGCTAAGAATTCCGGTAGGAACTGTGTGGTGGCCAGTGAATAGTAACATACCGTTTCGTATGATGATGACAGAAACAGAAATAAAAGAAAAGAAGGAGTACAAAATGAAGGACATAGCAAATCAGGTATTTTATGTAGGAGTGGACGACAAGGAACTGGATCTGTTCGAGGGACAGTATATAATCCCGAACGGCGTGAGTTATAATTCTTATGTCATTCTGGATGAAAAAGTGGCAATCATGGATATGGTGGATCAGAGAGCAGATGAGAAGTGGTTTGAGAATCTTGCTGAGGTGTTGGGAGACAGACAACCGGATTATCTGATCATCTCGCATATGGAGCCGGATCATTCCGCGAATCTTTCAAAGGTGATAGAACATTTTCCGGATATTCAGCTTGTGTCGAATGCCAAGTTGTTTGGCATGCTTCCGAATTTCTTCGAAGTTCCGGTTGCAGACAGACAGGTCGTGGTGAAGGAGGGGGATACCCTTTCACTCGGTGAACATACCCTTCAGTTTATCATGGCACCAATGGTTCACTGGCCGGAGGTAATGGTCACATATGAGCAGAAGGACAAGATATTGTTTTCGGCAGACGGATTTGGTAAATTTGGTGCGTTGGATACCGATGAGGATTGGGCGTGTGAGGCAAGAAGATATTATTTCAACATTGTCGGTAAGTATGGTGTGCCGGTGCAGACATTGCTTAAGAAAGCTGCAACACTGGACATTCAGACCATCTGTCCGTTGCACGGTCCGATTCTTTCAGAAAATCTGGATTATTATATTGGAAAATATCAGACATGGAGCAGCTATGAGCCTGAGGATTCCGGTGTGTTTATCGCGTATGCGTCGCTTCATGGCAATACGGCACAGGCGGCAGAAGAATTGGGAAAATTGCTTTTGGATGCAGGGGTAGAAAAGGTCAATACCTGTGACCTCTCGAGAGAGGATATGGCAGAAGCGATTGAGGATGCCTTCCGTTATGATCGTCTTGTGGTGGCAGCACCGACTTATGACGGTGGATTGATGCCTGTGATGGAAGATTTTCTCTATCACTTGGAGATGAAAGCATATCAGAATCGAAAAGTTGCAATTATCGAAAATGGTTCCTGGGCACCGATGGCAGGAAAGAAGATGCGGGAGCATTTTGAGAAGATGAAAAATATCACAATAGCAGAGCAGGTTGTGACAATCCGTTCTACCGTGAAGGCAGAAGAGAGGGAACAGCTTGCAGTATTGGCGAAGGAGTTAAAGGCATAGTATAGGAATGGATTATGTGGCACCGGCAGAAATCATCTTGTGTAGGCATGATGGTATCTGTCGGGCTTTTACTATATATGGGGTTATGCGACATTTGTGACGGAATCAAAATAAAAAGAGAAGGCATGCCTGCCTTCTCTTTCATGAGGGGGGAGAATTTAAATACAAGTAACTTGTATTTATATGAAAAACTTTACAATACATAGTATATTTTACAAATATGAATATTTTATGTACGGAATGTTTCAGTTTTGTTAAAGATATTTTAATTCATTTTAGGGAAGAACTTCGGCTGAAAAGAACGGTTCTAAAATGGCATTTTTGATTGTAGAAGGATTTGATTTTCAAACAGAAAAATGGTATACTGTATACAATCTTTTGTTGAGAGAAAGGAGTATCTGCAATGCAGAATACCTTACAATTGAAAGCGTACGCAAAGATCAATCTGGGACTGGATGTGGTTCGAAAGCGGGATGATGGATATCACGAAGTCCGTATGATCATGCAGACCATCAAATTATATGATAAATTAACATTTCGCCTGTTGGAGGAGGATGCTATCCGGATCAAGACGAATCTTGGATTTTTGCCGGTGAATGAAGACAATCTGGTATACCGTGCAGTTCGATTATTGAAGGACACCTATGGTGTGAAACAGGGAATGGAGATTGACCTGTTCAAATGTATTCCGGTTGCAGCGGGAATGGCAGGCGGCAGTACGGATTGTGCAGCTGCTCTGGTTGGGGCATCCAGATTGTTCCAATTACATTTAAGCAAAGAAAAACTGATGGAACTGGGAGTGAAGCTGGGGGCGGATGTGCCGTATTGCATTCTGCGTGGAACGGCGCTGTCGGAGGGAATCGGAGAAAAACTGACCTCGCTTCCACCTATTCCGGATTGCCATATTGTAGTTGCCAAACCGCCGATTTCCGTGTCGACCAAGTTTGTCTATGAGCATTTGGATGCAAACGGAATTGAGAAGCATCCGGATATTGATGGAATGATCCGGGCAATCGAAGAGGGAAGCCTTTCCGGCATTGCAGAACGGATGGAGAATGTTCTGGAAACCGTTACGATACCGGAATATCCGGTGATTGATAAGATCAAAGATTGTATGCGACAACAGGGCGCAATGAATGCATTGATGAGCGGATCCGGTCCGACGGTATTCGGAATCTTTGAGAAAGAAGAGGATGCATTGCGGACGAAAGAATTGATTCGGAAGCAGAATCTGGCGGGACAGGTTTATGTGGTAAGTCCGTTTAATCAGGATCCGGCAATTGGAAGGAGATGACAATATGGAATTGAAATATGATGCTGCAAATGAATATCTTCCGCTTCGGGATGTGGTGTTTCAGGCACTTCGACAGGCAATCATTACCGGAGAATTTGCACCGGGTGAGCGTCTGATGGAGATTAAGCTTGCCAATAAATTGGGCGTTTCCCGGACACCGGTCAGAGAGGCAATTCGTATGCTGGAACTGGAAGGATTGGTGGTGATGATTCCGAGAAAAGGCGCGGAGGTAGCGCGAATCACGGAAAAGGATCTGCGGGATGCCTTAGAGGTCCGGACAGCGATTGAGGAACTTTCCGTTGAACTTGCCTGCGAACGGATTGATGAAGAGGGCAAGGAAAAACTCAAACAGGCATGTATTGATTTCAAAGAGGCAATCGATACGAAACATGTACAGAATATTGTGGATGGAGATGTGAAATTCCATGATACAATTTTTGAGGTGACGAAGAACCAGCGGTTGATCAGCATCGCACAGAATCTGCAGGAGCAGGTATATCGGTATCGTGTCGAATATGTGAAGGATTTCTCATACCATGATGTGCTGGTGGAGGAACACTATGAGATCACGAATGCGATTCTGACGAAGGATGTGGAGAAAGCAAAAGAGATCATGAGGAAACACTTGTATAATCAGGAGTTGATCGTGATCAAAAACCTAAACGGAACTTTATAAAAATGTCCGGCATCAGTCAGGGTCAAAACTATGCATTTTGGTTTTGCTTCGTCAAGTTGCACATAAAATATGCATTTCCACTCAGTCAGGCTGAACGTTCCAGTAAGCCCATAAGATG
>CAJOMI010000079.1 GCA_905235545.1 uncultured Lachnospiraceae bacterium
GTATTCCTTGCCTTTTATCTGCAATTTGTTGGCAATAACATTTAACAACGTAGACTTGCCGGAACCATTATTGCCATAAAATACTGTAATGTCCCGGAACACAAATGGATCCTTGCTCTTTCCTCGAAATACGTTATACGGATATATATTCGGATTACTTATCTGATTCTGACTCAATTGAAATGCTAACAGATATATCATTTCTCTTTTCCTCCGACTCATTGAGCTGCTGATATTTCAGCATTAATCTCTTCAAGGGGCATTTCCGGCGTATCCGATGCCTCTTCTCGCAAAGCGTTAAACGCAGTTCTAAAATCTTCTCTTACATCTGTTTCCGGTAATACATCAAACAGAAGTCCTCTGACCTGTTTACTTTTTTTCATAAACATACGAAAGGCAGTAGGAAGATCCATACCAAGCTGCTCATAAATGTCAGCTACTTCTTGCTTTAAAGTCTTATCTGCTCTGAATTGAATCAGTACCTGTTCAGCCATAAAATCATCTCCTTATAACCAAATGCATTATATATGTGTTTGTTAGTTGTTTGTAATATAATTATGACCTAACATCTGAAAATAATCAATGTGAAAATCAAATCAATCTCTTTTTCTTGAATTCCTCTAAAATACATAATATAATAATGCTATTACAGTCGTAAGATTTAGGGAGGAATTTATCATGAAAGACTTACCACAAATTTCCGAAGCAGAATATGAAGTAATGAAAATTGTATGGAAACGCTCCCCCATTAGCACTAACGAAATCACCGATATACTTACCCAAACTACGGCATGGCGTCCGAAGACCATACAGACACTGATTAAACGCCTTGTAACAAAAGGCGTGCTTTCCTATGAGAAAGAAGGTCGGGTATTTGTTTATACTCCTCTGGTCAGGGAGAGTGACTACATACGTCAGGAAAGCAATTCTTTTTTAGATCGCTTTTATGATGGTGATATAACATCTATGCTGTCTGCATATCTCGACAGCAACAGATTGTCAGAAAGTGAAATTGACACATTGCGCTCTCTTCTCTCCAAGAAAGCTAAAAAGGAGGAACACTGATTTGTCAGAATTTATAATAAGCTTTCTGTTTAGCAACATTCTTATCTGTTTTATTACTGTTATATTTTTGATCATGAAACGATTGTTGAAAACCCAAATAACAAGCAGAATACAATACAATCTCTGGTTTATATTTCTTGCGCTATTAGCAGTTCCTTTTATCCCTCTTAAGCCTGTCAGCATGCCAGAGATATTATTATGGGTAAAGGATTTTTCACCACTCCATACCAATAACAATATGATCCCCTCATATGCAGACAACAACATACCGTCCTCTGTGAATTGGATCCATGACTTTCCCCTGTCCGTCAGCAGTAAAACGCCTTCTGTAACAGGTATTATTCTCTGCACGATATGGTTTATTGGAATTTTTACAATGCTTTTGCGATTGGCTAAATCAAAATCACGCTTAAATGCTTTAAAGAGATCCGCTTTACCACTTCAAAATAAATCCGTCCGTAAATTATATAAAAACTGTTTAGACGAGCTGCAAATAACCAGAGATATACCCATTTTCAGTACCGCTTTTTTAATATCTCCAATCATCGTTGGCTGGACGAAACCATGCATTTATCTTCCAATCCATCTGATTTCCGATTATAATGCCTCAGACATACGGTACATGCTATTACACGAATTACAGCATTATAAACATAACGATGCTTTAACTAATCACTTTATGAATCTTGCGGGAGTGTTATATTGGTTCAACCCTGCAGTACGATATGCCTTAAAAGAAATGCGAAATGACCGGGAAATCGCCTGTAATATTTCCGTCCTCGAACTTCTTGATGAGAGTGCGTATGAAGATTACGGGAACACATTGATCACTTTTGCCGAAAAGGTATCTCTTAATACGTTCCCCTATGCAACAGGTCTAAGTGGTACTATGAAGCAGATGCAACGGCGTATTCTTAACATATCATCCTATAAAAAGCCTTCTGTATGGAAAAAGGCAGCAGGATTTTCTGTTTTCGGGATCATCACCGTTGCACTTTTTGCATTAGCACCTATTTTATCAACATATGCAACAGGGCAGAATCACTATAATTGGAAATACTCCTCGAAAAATGTAAACATAACAGATATGTCTGCATATTTTAACGGATATGAAGGCAGTTTCGTTCTATATGACACAGATCACAATACATGGAATATCTATAATCCGGATTATGCCACATTGAGAACGTCTCCGGAATCTACATATAAAATATATGACGCTTTGTTCGGATTAGAAGAAGGAATTATTACATCTGACAATTCTTTCATGACATGGGACGGAACAGAATACCCATTTGATGCATGGAATGCAGATCAAACCTTATATTCTGCCATGGATTCTTCTGTCAATTGGTATTTTCACGAAATAGACAAGAAACTCGGTACGCCTGCAATCCGAAAATTTGTGCAGGACATTGGCTATGGTAACGAAATTATAAATACTGACCTTACATCTTATTGGATGCAATCCGATTTAAAAATTTCTCCTATAGAACAGGTTGAGCTTTTAATGAAATTTTATAATAATAGTTTTGGATTTACTCCGAAAAACATAAATGTCGTAAAGGATTCCATCTGTCTTTTTTCATCTGAAAACAACCGTTTTTACGGCAAAACAGGTACCGGACGAGTAGACGATCAAGATGTAAATGGTTGGTTTATCGGTTTCACCGAAACTAACGGAAACACATATTTCTTTGCCACAAACATTCAAAACGACACAAACGCTACCGGAAGGAATGCAACTGAAATAACCATGAAAATCTTATCTGATATGAACATCCGGAAGCAATAAAAAAGTGGAATGGACACTTGATACCTCCAATCTACCCGTTTTTTATTTTTCTTTTCCGGATCCCCCTCTGATTCTGTATTGATAATCCGGTATGTTTTCAACACCATTCAATATTCTATTTTGAATATATTGAAAACTCCCATCTTCATTAACTTTTATTGTAAGTTCGTGTGTTATAACAGCATCATCACATAAAACCATTTCACATACTGCATCTACTGTTAGTGTAATCGTTCCATCTTCATTTTCCCTTACATTTGTAACCTCCGGAACGGAAGTTCCGAAAAAAGAAAGTGTATAATTGAAGCAACCCAATCTGCACCATGTATATGTCTGCTGTTCTTCATCAAACGTTGCATATTTCATTATTTGTTCTTTTGTTATCGGAATATATTCCATGATCAGATCCTCAAATTCATCTTTTGGTATCCCATCAGGATAATTATCAGCATTAAATCTCTTTTTATATTTCATTGAATATAAATATTCAAACAACCCATTATAATCCAATTGATCCAGATGATCCGAATCCCAATCTGAACATAGCATATTATTACCATGATACCCTAATCCGAGAACATATTTTTCCGAAAACCCACGAAGTTCTTCCAGCATAGGCTTTACTCTAATTAATCTACTTCCATCCACCATCTCCGAGACTTCCGGATATTCCGGTACACATAGCTGATAACAAAACCACCCCTTCTCTGTGTATTTCCATTCTTTGATTCTTGTATATGATACAGAAGACATTATCGGTACTCTTTCTTCACTCCACGAAGCAATAGTACAAAGTTCATACATATCTTTTCCATCAAAAAAATACTTACTGCGTGTAATGCCACCATCACGACGAACCAAAAAGAAAACCACCTCACCACTTTTACCGGAAATGCAATTGTCTAGAAATTGATTCATAGCCTTGTAATTTCTCATAGAAGCATATAGGTTAGTATCTGTTACCAAATACCGGGAGCGTTCAAGTATATCCTCCATTTCATTTATGGTTTTATCAGGTATGACAACATTAGATGCGTTCCCCTTATCCGCAGATTGATATTCCTTTGATATCAAGTGCATTACTTCCCGGCATTCAGTTTCTGCCTCTTGTCTTTCTATCTCATCAACAGAAAGATGATATCCCTTGATCGTCGAATCATTTTCATCAACACTCTGTTCATACTCTGAATATATAGTTTCTTTTTCTTCCAAAAGCTCATCGGTATCTGTTTCATCTAGTATAGCGTCACTACAGCCGGCTATCACAAACGTAATAAGAATAATTCCCGGAAATAATTTTCCTCTATTCTTCCGAGCCAAACCAGCTATCCAAAACACTCTTGTCTTTTTCCACAACATATCCGCTTCCACCTCTCCCCTTTACATCTTCAACCATACTGACAATTAGAATCGGATTATCTATTGTTTTTTCTGCCGTAAAAACTACAAACCACCCAAGCTCTGATCCTGTAGTGTCATCCTGATCCATTTTAATTTCTGCTGTTCCTGTCTTCCCTGCAAGAAGAATATCCTCCCGGCGAGCCGCATATCCGGTTCCATGTGGATCATTCACCACCTTTTTTATTCCCTCCAATACAAGGTTTGCATTTTTTTCAGAGAAAGCATTTGAAATCCAGTACTCCGGTTCCACTTCCCGCCTGCTCACAAGATATGGCTTTATCACATTTCCCTCATTACAGAAAGCTGAATAAATGCACGCCAAATGCAATGGATTTACTAAAATCTGTCCTTGTCCATACCCGCTATCTGCCAACTGTATTTCCGTTTCAATATTCTCTGTATTGGAATATTGAGATTGGCTCATTACAATTTCAAATGGTATTTGTTCCTGAAATCCCAAATTTAATAATGCGTCTTTCATATCTTTCGCACCAATTTTAAGAGCAGCTTTTGCAAAATAAATGTTATCCGAATAAATCAATGCATTCTCCATTACCACAGGCTCATATGTATGAAGTGTTGTTATATGGTAAGAACCCCATGACGGATCCTTTTGCCAGCTTAAACCTTCATTTCCATAATCTTCATTTGGATCTATTGCTCCCGATTCCAAACCAATTGCCGCAGTAATTGGCTTAAACGTAGAACCCGGACACCACACCTGTCGAAAACGGTTATACAACGGTCTATTTTCATCTTCATTCAATTGAGTCCATTTTTCACTCGACAATCCCATAATAAAGTCATTGTTGTTATATGACGGTGTACTTACGAATGCCAATACTTCTCCTGTGCATGGATTTATAGATACCGAACAGCTTTTATCTTCCTTAAATTCTTCATATAAGGATCGTTGCAGTTCCGCGTCTATCGTCAAATGAATATCACGACCATTCTCCACCGGCTGATACGCTAAACTCTGCTTTTCTTTGCCGTCAGCACCAATAATATAAATCCTGCTTCCATTCTGACCTTTTAACTCTTTTTCAAACAAACCCTCCATCCCGCTTTTTCCGATCACACTATTTGCGGTATATCCTTCCCCTGCATGTTCTTCTAAGTCCTCTGCCGTAACACCTTGAACATAACCTATTAAATGTGCTGCCGCTTCTCCTAAAGGATACTCACGTATCTCCGTATCGGTAATCATAACGCCTTGTATTTTCAATAATTCTTCCTGCCGTTCACTCTCTTTTACTACATCTTCATCCGGATAATCCGATAATAATTCTATATCCTTTACTTTAGGAATTGTCTTGATTGGCACAAAAGAATCCTCCCTGACCCATATTGCCGCCAACTGCTCCTCTATCATCTCCGGTTCTGTTTCCAATATTTCTGCGATCTTTCGTATTGCACTATTTCCTCCCTCTAATTTCCCCGGAACAATCCCAACCGATGAAGCAGTTCCTTTTCCCGCAAGTGTACTTCCATCTCTATCCAATATTGCTCCACGCTCTGCTTGAATTGTAGATACTCTGACTTTATCCTCCGCGGTAAGTCCGGGAAATATTAACGAATCGTCCCATACCAGTTTATAATTATCCTCGCAGTCTTCAAAATTAACTTTGTTTTCAAAACTGATATTTCCCGCTATCGTATCAAAAGATGTTTGATAGGTGACCGTCATCCGTTCTTCATCAAATGCAATCACTTTTATCTGCATATTTTGCATTTCGATTCCCTCGTAAATCGAAGAATTGCGTTTTATAAAATCTTCCTGAGTAATATCCCCTACTATCATCTCATACATTTCCTCATACTGCCCATTAGCAACATAACACATATAAATATTCAATAATTCCTCCGGGGACATTCTGTCTTTATCCTTTTTTTGAAAAAGCAAGATGGCAAAGATCAACGTCATACCTACGAATATTTCCGCTGCTAGAAATAATAATATTCTTCCTGTTTTTTTCTTTTTATGTTTTTTTATATTCATCCCGACCTCCTCTAAAACAAACTGCCTGTCATTTATTCTTACATGTGTAAGATTTGCAAGCAAAAAAATTATCATCCGTTTAATATTACAACCGTAAGATTTATATGTCAATGGATTTTATATCAATTCACAAAAGATTCAATGCTTCCCAGTCTCATTCTGCTTAATCGCTGCATTCTGCTTAATCGCCGCATTCAATTTAATCGAATCTTCCAATGTCCACGTCTTTCCGGAAGCAATGCTCATGCCCATAGCCATACCAAAAGCCTTCCCGACATCTGTATTCTTATCTTGATCAAACGCTCCGCTTGCCTCGTGACCCTCGGTCACTCGATGATGAGCGGTCGTCAGAAGCCCGTTTCTGCAAGCAAGCTTGCAGACAGGCTTCTAATTCGTCGCCTACACAAAAACTCGCAAGATCCGAAAGGATTTACGAGTTTATAGTGTGATTATTTAATTATCAATCTTTATCGATTCTTGTAAATACCGATTTGTTTCTTCTTCTTTTCTTTCTTTTCAATATATAAGTCTGCATCTGCTTTACTGAATACCTGCTCAATATTAACCGTCTCATCAATGACAAACTCATGAATTCCAATACTGATATTCACATAGTATGGCTTATCACTGTGATCATTAAACTCCTTCATAGATGCCTGGATCCTATTCTTGATCTTCGGTGGGAAATTCTCCTTGTCAACAAGCGCAAATGCCGCAAACTCATCACCACCCATTCTTCCTACCATATCTGAACTGCGGAAAGCATCGGAAAGTACTCTGGCAATCGTCTTGATTGCAAAATCTCCATCATCATGTCCAAACTCATCATTCACAATCTTCAGATCATCCATATCCGCATATACAGCTACTGCTTTTTTCCCATAATAGCTTTTATCATTGATGATCGACTGAATCATCTGGAAAAAGCCTCTGCGGTTGGTCACACCGGTCATAGGGTCCATACGGCTCATATGATCAAGAATTTTATTGGTTTCAACGGACTTGGCAAGGTTGGCCTCTAATTCTTTCTTAATCTCGTTCTGCTCTTTGATAATGCTCATAGCCTCCATCGATACACTGACCTGACTTGCAACCTGCTCCGCATATCGGAAAGAAGTCTCGATGAGTAACAAACCATACTGAACTTCATTCGAAAACAGTGGCAATACCAGCATATCGAAGCGACGATCTGTTGGCATATATTTATCGGAAAATATCTCATCGAATTTGGCTTCACATTCACAATCCGAATATAACTTAACCGTATCCCGATTGTGATATCCTTTTACATATAACTTCTCCGGCATGCTCCAAGTACCCTGGCCGGTATTGATGATGCCATCTTCATAAATATAGATATAGCTGGATGCATATCCCATTCTCTGAAGCTTCAATATAACTGTCTCATATCGTTTTGACTCATCATGAAATTGTTGCTGCAACATATCTCGGGTAATATTCCCAAGTAATTTTTCATACGTCTTACCCTGCTCACTGGTTAACAGATTTCTGGTTCTGACATTGCTTGTGAAATTCTCTCTCATAATTGTGGTCTTTTCCGTCAACAATAAACATTGACTTGCACCCTTGACCTTGTTGCTGATATACCTATATAAAATCTGGTCAATCAGGAAAAGAACTTCCAGACTAATATATCCTTTCTCATGTAACTGAATATATTTACGATATTCCGCCTCAAATTCATCTTCCTGTATCTTTAATGTACCATCCGGCTGCAACATTCCAAGATAATATTCACAATAATGTTTGAGAATATTAATCGCACCGGTCCTCTCCGATTCATCATAAAAAATATTAAAATATTCTTCTACCAGTTCCTCAGCAAGGTATGTTATAAACTCATCTTTCGGAAGTTTACGCATATTCTCAGCAATTCGTTTCGCTATATTCTCATTATTGCATCCGCAGGATTCTCTGACCACCAATCTGGACGCGATCTGCTCATCCACATACTTTCCTGCAACCAGATCCGGACATGCCAATACTGCACGATATGCAACTTCTTTGGTATCTGCCCTTACAGATGTAAAATGCGGTTCCATCATAATTGAAAATCGCGAATCGTCAAATCCGGTAATCAATATATCTTTCCCCGGCTCTAAGTTCATATTCCGTAATGCTTCATATCCGCTTACTGCCATCTGATCATTGGCATACACAATTGCTTCTATATCCGGATTTGCTTTTATTAGATCTTCGGTAATTTCCGGATAAAACTCGGTAAAATCTCCATATGCGATCAGATCCTCTGAATCATCCAATCCAAATTGATGCACCGCTTCCTGAAACGCCTCTAATCGTTCGATTGCATCCTGATTCGTCTTGGGTCCACTGACAAAACCTATTTTTTTACAGTTATGGAACTTTACCAGATGCTGAACCGCCTGCTTGATCCCCGCCTTATTGTCGAGCGTGATGTTGTGGTATCCTTCTTCCGAACCAACCATAAGTAAAATAGGAATATCTCCAAAGCCCTTCAGGAATTCCTTTTTCTTTTCCGGTTCTAACAGTGAAGTTATCACGCCGTATTCCAAAATAACAGCATCAAACGACTGTGCCTTCGGACAACTGTAAAGAACATTATACTGATAAAGATAGCGCAGCAATTCTTCTTCACTTGGTTTGTTTTTCACATTAAGAATACCGGCCGGTAAAATAAAAAGATTTGCATCTATTTTTTTAGCGGCCATTAATGCCCCTTCACAAATAGCATCGGAGAACTCTGTGTCCAACATTCCGATACATAATGCAATATTCAATCTTCGTCCCATAATACCATTTCCATTCTGTCTTTTTAATAATTTTTCAGCTACTTTTCTACTAAAAAAATGTAATCATTGTCAAGACTCGCAAGCGAGTCTTGCGCACCGGATTCAGACCAGCTTTAGCTGACAAATTCCTAAACGAATCCGTACGCATCCTCGCGGAGCGTTTTAACTCAGTCGGATCTTGTACCCCTCTTAAGTATAACTTGTCATAACCCCTGCCTTCGCTATCGCTTAGAGGTTGGGGATTTCTCCGACTGAGTTAAATATATCATATTACCACTTTAATTACCAGTGAATTTTTTCATTCCGAACGTATCGTTATTTCCCCGCCAGATAATTGATAAATTGCTGTGCCGTCCGTCCGGATATTCCGCCGTGAGAGAGCTCCCATTTGTTTGCTTCCGCGCACAGCTCTTCGTCTGACAACGCGATCTCCGGCACTTTCTTTGCCAGTCCTTTCACAATCTCGAAGAATTCTTTCTGGCTTGGCTTTGAGAAATTGATCGTCACACCGAAACGGTTTACCAATGACAATTTTTCGTGCATTGTATCGGAGTGGTGCATCTCTTCACCGCCCATTTCCATATCATTTCGGTCATTCCATGTCTCTCTGATCAGATGTCTTCGG
>CAJOMI010000080.1 GCA_905235545.1 uncultured Lachnospiraceae bacterium
GTTGCTCATTGTGACACTGTTTTTTGTCAGTTTTGTTTTTCTCGGAATGACAGGTAGAATCATGGATCCGGTGACGCATAAGGCGTATCAGGGCGATGAGCTTTATGAAAGCTATGCAGTGATCTTTTTGTTCGCTTCCCTTGCTTTTTATCGTCACAAAGCCAATATCAAAAGATTGCTCCATGGCAATGAAAATAAGTTGTTCAGCCATGACAAGGATCAATCCGTGTAAATAATCGCAACAGAAACTATCTTTTGCGAAACGCCTGATTAAAAAGATATAAATCGGCGTTTCACAAATGTCTAAATAGGAAAGTAAGATATGAGGAGGTTTTGATATGAAGAAAATCAGTGTATTAGGGGCAGGCAGTTGGGGAACTGCGCTTTCCATTTTGTTATCGGAGAATGGACATGACGTTACGGTATGGTCGATCGATCCGGAAGAAGTTTTGATGATCAATAATTACCGTGAACAAAGGGATAAACTTCCGGGAGTAATTGTTCCAAGTACGATCGTGTTCACGACAGATCTGGAACTGGCATGTCGGGAAGCAGAGATGATCATCTGTGCGGTACCGTCTACCTTTATGCGGACTACGATGAAAAAAGCATCACCATATATCAAAAAAGGAACCATTGTTGTGGATGTTGCCAAAGGAATAGAGGATGAGACATTCAAGACCATGACGGAAGTGATCGGGGAGGAATGTCCACAGGCAAGAACCGGTATTTTATCCGGGCCGAGCCATGCAGAGGAAGTAGGACGGAAAATTCCGACAACCATTGTCGCCGGTTCAAAGGACAAAGAAGTAGCGCATATCATTCAGGATGTTTTTATGAACGATTATTTTCGTGTATATAGCAGCCCGGACGTGATCGGGATTGAATTGGGAGGCTCCTTAAAGAACGTCATTGCACTTGCTGCGGGAATGGTGGATGGACTTGGCTTTGGAGACAATTCCAAGGCTGCGTTGATGACCAGAGGTATTGCGGAGATCTCCCGTCTTGTGATTGCCATGGGCGGACATATTGAGACCGTTTCCGGACTTTCCGGTATCGGGGATCTGATTGTGACCTGTACGTCCAAGCATTCCAGAAACCGCAATGCCGGATTCCTTATGGGTCAGGGAAAGACTTATCAGGAAGCAATGGATGAGGTTAAAATGGTTGTGGAAGGCGTTTATTCCGCAAAAGCTGCTCTGGAATTGGGCAGAAAATATAATGTTTCCCTGCCAATCGTAGAGGAAGTAAATGCCGTATTATTCGAAGGGGCCAATGTAAGGGAGTCGGCGATTCGTCTTTTCATGCGGGATCGAACGATTGAATCCGAAAACTTAAGCTGGGACGACTGACCAATATTTTAGTCATAATTCGAACGCTTTTGCATATATTCTTTTTAGGATGGATTCGAATAACAGTTTATCTTAAGGAGGATGTTATGAAAGAGCAGTTTGATGTATATCAGGATATAAGAGAACGAACCGGTGGAGATATGTACATAGGAGTTGTCGGTCCGGTGCGTACCGGCAAATCCACTTTCATTAAACGGTTTATGGAGACCCTTGTGCTGCCTCAGATGAAGGAAGGGGCGGAAAAGCAGAGAACCGTTGATGAATTACCCCAGAGCGGTTCGGGTAAAACGATCACTACTACGGAGCCCAAGTTCATACCGAAAGAGGCGGCAGTCATTTCATTAAATGAAACTGCAAGCGTCAATGTGCGACTGGTAGATTGTGTCGGATATATGGTGAATGGCGCCAGTGGGCATATGGAAGAAGACAAAGAGCGCCTTGTAAAGACACCATGGTATGATTACGAGATTCCATTTACAAAGGCGGCACATATCGGCACGAAGAAGGTGATGACCGATCATGCGACGATCGGTGTCATCATTACCGGAGACGGATCTTTTGGTGAGATTGACCGTGGCGGCTTTAGCGGTCCGGAGAGTGAATTGGTTTCGGAAATGAAAGAACTTGGAAAGCCGTTTATTGTTATCTTAAACAGTGTCAAACCGGGAAGCCGGGAGACACAGGATATTGCAGAAGAATTGACAAACCAATATGGAGTTAAAGTTCTTCCGGTCAACTGTGAACAGTTAAAAGGGAATGATATATTGGAAATATTAAAGAATATATTGCTTGAATTCCCGATCAGCCGGATTGATTTTTGCGTTCCCAAATGGGTTGAAACGCTTGAAGTGACACATCCGATCAAACAGGCGGTTGTGGAATACGCAAGAACGATTATGAATACCGTATCGGGTATGAAGAGTATGTACGAGATTCCGCAGCCGGATAACGAATATATCGCAGGAGTAACTGTCTCGAATCTGAATCTGAAAGACGGTACGGCAAGTCTTAAGATCGAGGTGCCGGAGCGCTATTATTATGAAATGCTAACGGATCTTTTGGGGGCACCGGTAGAAAATGAATATGATTTTCTCTCCATGTTAAAAGAGGTTGCCGGGAAGCGGAGAGAATATGAACAGGTTGCACAGGCGATGGAAAGTGTCCGAATGAAGGGATATGGTCTGGTGATGCCGGAAAAAGAGAGCATCACACTGGAAGAGCCGGAACTGATCAAGCATGGTTCTAAGTATGGGATCAAGATCAAAGCCAATGCGCCATCGCTTCATTTCATTAAGGCAAATGTTACGACAGAGATTGCCCCGATTGTCGGGACAGAGGAACAGGCAAAAGATTTTCTTGTCAATATGAAAGAACAGGTTAAAAGTTCACCGGAGGCTCTTTGGAAGATCAATATTTTCGGGAAAACAGTGGAGCAGATGGTAGAGGAAGGTCTGGTTTCCAAATCCAATAAGATCAATGATGAATCCCAGATGCGTCTGCAGGATACAATGGAGAAGATCATAAATGACAGTAACGGAGGTATGGTATTCATTATTATCTAGAATTTTTTTGCGATCCTCAATATCGATATAATATTTTTAAAGAATGTAATTGCCAATCAAACATGAATATTATATAATGAATAAGCTGTCTGACGGATAACAGACAGCTTATTCCATTGAAAAGGTGTATATATATGGAGATAGAATACAAATTGCAGGTCTTTGAAGGTCCGCTTGATCTGCTGCTTCATTTAATTGAAAAGAATAAAGTCGATATCTATGATATTCCGATCGTGACGATCACCGAACAGTATCTGGAATATGTCGGTCAGATGCAGGAAAATGACATGGATGTCATGAGCGAATTTCTGGTTATGGCAGCAACCCTGATACGCATCAAGTCCAAGATGTTACTTCCAAAGGATGAGAAGGAAGAGGAAGAGGAGGAAGATCCGAGAGATGAATTGGTTCGGCGTTTGTTAGAGTATAAGATGTACAAATATGCCGCGCTGGAGCTGAAAGATATGGAATTGGATGCATCCCGTAATCTGTATAAAAAGGCATCGATTCCAATGGAAGTTGCCACTTATAAAGAGGAGATCGATCCGGCGGAACTTGTGGATGGCTTGACGCTTGGCAAGCTCAATGAGATCTTTCAGTCCATCATGAAAAAACAGGTGGACAAAGTAGATCCAATCCGATCCAAGTTTGGAACGATTGAGAAGGAAGAAATCAATATTGAGGAACGCATGATTCAGATCAGGGAGGAAGTTAGAGGTCTGAAAGGGATCAATTTCCGTACCCTTTTGGCAACACAGCCGACAAAGATGAATGTAATCGTCACCTTTATGTCAATCTTAGAATTAATGAAGATCGGTGCAATCACGATTCGCCAGGAGGAAACATTTGGGGAGATTGTGATCGATTCCCTAGACGAGATTGAACTACAGGGAAGCACAGAGCAATAAAAATATCGAACAGGAGATAAGGATGGAACAGGATATCAATGTTATAGAAGGAAGGATAGAGGCAATTTTATTCTCTGTCGGAGAAGCGGTGGAAAAGAACCGGCTTGCTCAGGCGTTGGAACTGGATACCGCTACGGTTGTTAAAATTGTTCACAATATGATGGATAAATATGACAGTACTGACCGGGGAGTCCGTATTATCGAGATCGAGGATTCCTTCCAGATGTGTACGAAAGCAGATTATTATGATACATTGGCAAAGGTTGTGAATATACCGAAGAAGCATGTGCTGACCGATGTACTTCTGGAGACGTTATCCATTGTTGCTTATAAACAGCCGATCACCAGACAGGAGATTGAAGCGATCCGCGGTGTGTCCTGTGTGCATGCGGTGAATAAACTTGTGGAGTATAATCTGATTCAGGAGGTTGGACGTCTGGATGCGGTGGGTAGACCGATCCTTTTTGGCACCACCGATGATTTTTTGCGGAGTTTTGGTGTGCAGTCGACCGATGAGCTGCCGACGATCACGCCGGACAAGATTGAAGATTTTAAGCAGCAGGCGATAGAGGAAGCGCAGCTTACTTTTGCACCGGTCAAAGATTAGATTAGAGGAGTAGCATAAAATGGAAAAGATTGTAATATGGCTTACAGAGAATTTAGTTGGGAAAATTGCAAATGAATGGATCGTATTTATTATCTCGATGATTCCGATTCTGGAACTGAGAGGTGGGATCTTGGCAGCGTCGCCGGCTTTTTTGGACGTACCGGCACTGCACACGATACCGCTTTGTATTGTTGGTAATATGATTCCGATTCCATTTATTTTGCTGTTTATCAAGCAGATCTTTCAGTGGATGAAAAAATATAAAAGACTTGGGAAAATTGCAACATGGTTTGAAAATAAGGCTTTGAGCAAGAAGGATAAAGTTGAAAAATATGAGTTCTGGGGACTGGTTTTATTTGTCGGTATCCCGCTGCCGGGAACAGGCGCATGGACCGGATCTCTGATCGCAGCATTGATCGACATTGATTTCAAAAAGGCAATCGCCGCTATATTTGTCGGAATTATGATCGCTACGGTTATCATGTCCTGCATCTCCTACGGACTTCTCGGCGTATTATTTGGATGATGCATATTTAAAATGACAGATT
Organism: uncultured Lachnospiraceae bacterium; assembly: GCA_905235545.1. Classification (GTDB taxonomy): domain Bacteria; phylum Bacillota; class Clostridia; order Lachnospirales; family Lachnospiraceae; genus CAG-590. The sequence goes on from CAJOMI010000080.1 coordinate 4,978, forward strand.
CATATACTTGTATCAAGAAAAGACAAGTGAGTGAATATGTCATTTTTTTATGATTCGGGTTACGGTGACCGTGGTGACCGGCATGGAAACAATCAACTTACCTCTCCGGCAGACCGGAAAAAATGGATCAGGAGATATGTGACAGATCCATGTTTGCTATGGTTGTTCGGTGTGTTTTTTTTATCGGCATCCTTCATCCTGATTCAGAGTGAAAAAGAAATGAATACATCTCAAAAATATGAATGTTACAGTTATCATATAGAGCGGACAAATGAAAAGAAAGAAGTTGCGGACGTGGCGGCACAAACGGAACTGCCCGGAAGTCTGAATGCCGGCTATGCCATTTTAATGGATGCGGACAATCGAAGAGTGTTGTTTGAAAAGAAATGCTATGAGCAGGTACCGATGGCGAGCACGACGAAGATCATGACACTATTGGTCACCCTGGAAAACGCGAATCCGGAAGATGTGGTGGAAGTGTCTGCATACGCCGCTTCCATGCCACAGGTAAAATTGGGAATGAAAAAGGGGGAGCGATTTAAACTCAAAGATCTTTTGTATTCCCTGATGTTGGAATCCCACAATGATTCCGCAGTGGCAATTGCGGAACACGTCGGAGGAAGCGTTGAACAATTCGCTGCGATGATGAACGAAAAGGCGGTTTCGCTTGGGGCTTATCAGACCAATTTTGTGACACCAAACGGCTTGGATGCAAAGAATCATTATACAACCGCCTATGACCTCGCACTGATCGCCAGCTATGCCATCCAAAATGAACAATTTCTGGACATTATAAAAACGCCGGATCACACCTTCCGGGAACTGAACAGCGGAAGAAGTTATACGGTTCAAAACAAAGACAGGTTTCTGACTTCTTATGAAGGCGCGATCGGCATCAAGACAGGTTTTACCGGTAATGCGGGATATTGCTTTGTGGGGGCTGTCGACAGAGATGACAAGCGATTTGTCAGCGTTGTCCTTGCCTGCGGATGGCCGCCAAATAAAAATTATAAATGGCAGGATACGAAAAAGCTGATGGACTATGGTATGAAGAAATATTCCTTTCGGGAAGTGGTAAAAAAAGATACGACATTTCCCCCAATAGCCGTGACAGACAGTATGGAAGGAGACGCCATCACGCCCTATGCGGGGGAAGGTGTCGGTCTGCTCCTAAGCGGAAATGACGAGATCCGTTGCGATGTAGAAGTACCGAAATCCCTTGCAGCTCCGGTAAAGCGTGGAGAAACGGTCGGGAATATCACCATTTTCATCAATGGAAAGCAGTACAGAATTCTTCCACTGTATTCCAAAGAAGAACGAAGAAAAATTACATACGTATATGTATTGAAAAAGATATGGATTCGCTATTTTGCGTTTACTTCCGGTTGATTTTTGGAAGGGAAGGTGTTACACTGTGGAACATAGTTATGAGTAAATAGCAATAGAAATACAAAGGAGAGTCAAAATATGGGTTTACATTATATTTCACAAGTACCGACTGCGGAAGAGATTAAAGAGATGTTTCCGATGCGGGATGAATTGGTTCAGATAAAGAAAGCGAGAGATGCAGAGATTGCCAAAGTGTTTACCGGTGAATCCGACAAATTTATTGCGATCATCGGACCTTGTTCCGCGGATAATGAAGAAGCGGTCCTTGATTATGTCACACGTCTTGCAAAAGTCCAGGAGAAGGTAAAGGATAAGATGATCCTGATTCCAAGAATCTATACGAATAAGCCCAGAACAAACGGATCCGGTTATAAGGGAATGCTGCATCAGCCTAACCCGGAAGAAAAACCGAATTTTATTGAGGGACTGAAAGCGATTCGAAAGATGCATATTGATTCGATCGCCGAGTCCGGTCTGACGGCAGCGGATGAAATGTTATATACGGATAACTGGGATTATATGGAAGATATTCTTTCCTATGTGGCAATCGGTGCCCGGTCGGTGGAGAATCAGTCACACCGACTTATCGCATCCGGTATTGATGTTCCGGTCGGTATGAAGAATCCGACTTCGGGTGATTTTTCCGTTATGATGAATTCCTGCATCGCCGGTCAGTCCAAACACACGTTTATGACATCCGGCTGGGAAGTGAAATC
>CAJOMI010000081.1 GCA_905235545.1 uncultured Lachnospiraceae bacterium
AAATTCCCTCTTTGGTATCTCTACATGAGGGATTTTAAGGTCTTCCTCCATGATGATCTCGTCATCATAGAACAGTATATCCACATCCAGCGTTCTCGGCCCCCAATGGATCAGTCTCTCCCTATGTGCCTCTTTCTCAATCGCCATGGCAGTTTCAAGAAGCTCTCTCGGTGTTTTTAAGGTTTCAATCTCTAAGGCACCATTTAAAAAGTCATCCTGTTCCACATCTCCGTAAGGTTCCGTCTCAATGTAGTCGGAAACCGCTGTCACCTTAGTATCCTTTTCATTATTTAAACAATCCACTGCAAGATCCAGATATCCTTCCCTGTCTCCCATATTGGAACCGATTGAAAGATAAGCTTTATGCCATCCCCTTTGAATCGTCACCGAAACGGTATCCAAATTTACCAAAACAGGCGCCCACGGTTTCTTTACCGTGACCTCTACTTTTTTCAGAAGCGAAAATGTGAGCAGAAGTTTCTCTGCAATTTCTTCCGCCAACCGTTCGATCAACATATAGCGTTCGGTTTCTACGATTTTTCTGATGACCTGACAGGCTTCTCCATAGTCAAGGGATTCTTTCAGATCATCCGACTTTCCTGCCTTTCTTGTATCCAGAAACAACGTAGCGCTGACAATGAATTTCTGTCCCAAAAATGTCTCTTCCTCAAACACTCCGTGATATCCAAACAACTCCATATCTTTTATCGCAATTTGATCCATATTACACTCTCCTTACAATCCTTTGAGATTTCATAGGTAATTGTCCTTTTCACGACTCTGCTTTTATGATCGCCTCTGCCATCTTAAGCCCTCGCAAATTGGTCTTGACGTCATGTACCCGAAATACGGAGCATCCTGCCATACGACCCATGACAGATGTCGTTAATGTGCCTTCTTCACGCTCATCTACCGGAAGATCTAACGTCAATCCGATCATGGATTTTCTCGATGTGCCGAGCAGAACCGGATATCCTAATTCCTTCAGCCTGTCTAAATGTTTCATCATGATCAGATTTTGCGAAAGATCTTTTGCGAAACCGATTCCCGGATCCAGAATGATACTTTCCCGGTCAATGCCCGCCTGTAAAGCGAGCTCCACACTTTCTTTCAAGTCGGTCAACACATCTTCCACAAAATCCGTGTAATCCGTCTCCTTGCGATTATGCATGAGACAACATGGAACTCCTGCTTTTGCAATCACATCCGCCATGGTTCCATCCCATTTCAATCCCCATATATCATTGATCAGATCTGCACCCGCTTCAATCCCTGCCTGTGCCACATCTGACTTGTATGTATCCAGAGAAACCGGAATATCAAATCGTTCCTTTACTTTTGTGATGATAGGGCATACACGCTCAATCTCTTCTGCAGATGAAATCTTTATATGATTCGGTCTTGTAGACTCTCCTCCGATATCCAGGATGTCGGTTCCCTCCTCAATCAGTTTCTCCGCCTGATAAAGGGCGCGGTCCATATCATTATATTTCCCACCATCGGAAAAAGAATCCGGTGTCACATTCAGAATTCCCATCATATAAAACTGATGTTCCAAATCAAACTGCTTACCGCCAATAACCATCGTCTGTCTTCCTCCCTGTCATTTTATTCTGTCTATCAGACAATCTAATCGGAAATCGTCCGGTTTCGTTTCTCTTCTTTCCAATAGCACTCCTTCGTTGCCTTACAGGTAAAACAATTTCTGCTGTGCTTGTCCGCCTGATAAAGCAAAGATTTCAACGAATCCGGATCACCGTCTGTCTCTTTTTCTCTGTGAGAATAAATCGCATCTGCAATGGCTGCGATCTCCTCCGTCTCATATCCGCACTCTTTAAGAATCACCGTTGCAATCTGCGCACCGGCTTCCTGATGTGGAATCTGTTTCTCATATTGTTCATATCTTCCGATATCATGCAAAAGTGCTGTCGCATAAATAACATCTTTTTTTATCTCTATCTTGCGCTCCAACACTTCGATATACATAATTCTTGCAACATCCAGCAAATGCGAGATTCCATGCCGGCAAAAGATTCGATTCTCCTCCGCCTCTTCAATCTTACATAAATGATACGCAAATATCGGATGTGCCATAATCTGATCAATTCGCTTCATAACTGTTCCCGATTATTTTCTCATGTCGACTGCTGTCTCCATGTCTTTATCCTTTTTCATATTTTTCAATGCATCCCCTACCAGACTCAGATAGGAAAGAGAACCCCACGCAATCGTTACTGTCTCCGTACCCTGAACTCTCTCATGTTCCGCCTTTGCTCCTGCTAATCGGACTGCCTCTTTTACCGATGCACAAACCGTCACATTTTCACAATAGGGAAGAATACTTTCTCTAAGCTTTTCTGCCGGCAATCCACGCTCATTATCCGGTGTGATCGTATAGACCTGTTCTGCCAGCGGGCAAAGAATCTTAACCATCTTTTCATATTCTTTATCCCTCAATACTCCTATTATAAAGATTAAATTCTCATTTGTAAAATGCTTTTGTATACTCTCTTTTAATGCAAGTGCTCCATCCACATTATGTGCACCGTCCCGAATAAACACCGGAGATTCCGACATCACTTCAAACCGCCCCGGCCATTCAGCCTGTAAAAGGCTTCCTTCCTGCATAGTTCTGTCCAACAACAGCTTTGTCTCGATTGCAGTTACCGCATTGTATACCTGATAGGTCCCCGGCATACGAATCGTGTAAATATGTTCTTTATAGCGAAATCGGGTTTCCTTAAGCGTTTCCGACAAAATTTCAATCGCATCCCGTTCTACCTTTACAAGCTCTGCATGATGCCGGTTCGCTTCCTGCTCCAAAACATGCAACACCGTCGAAGGATTGGGGTATGTCACCGCCGGACAACCATCCTTAAGTATCCCTGCCTTCTCATAAGCTATCTTTTCTATGGTATCCCCCAGAAATTGCATATGATCCATCCCAATCGATGCAAATACGGTACAGATCGGATGCCTGACTACATTGGTCGCGTCTTCTCTTCCGCCCATTCCGGTCTCTAAGATAACGATATCCGCCTCCTGCCCGACAAAAAAAAGAAATGCAATCGCTGTTTCTATCTCAAATGCGGTTGGAATCGGATCATTCTCTTGCTCCATCTTATGAATGATCGCTGCAACATCCGTCATATACCCGGCAAACTCAGTTGGTTCCATTGTATGCCCATTTATTTGAAATCGTTCCAGATAACTGTCTAAGGTCGGAGAAATGTATCGTCCCACCCGTTTTCCCTCTGCGCGATACATCGCTTCCAAAAAGGTGCAGATACTCCCTTTCCCATTGGTACCCGCCACATGGATCACCTTTAATTGATCCTGTGGATTGCCAAGATGATCCAATAAGATCCGAATTGCATCAAGTCCTAAAACGCTTCCCCGTTTTTGTATTTCCGATATATAATTTAAAGCCTCATCATATTGCATGCTCTTATACCTGATCTCATCTGTTTTCTTTTTATACTACCACATTTTTTCCTATATATCTACTCTATACCGTCATTTATTTCCGCAAGCAGCAAAGCATAGGGTACAGTTCACTCGTTAGCCGGTAAACAATTTAAATTTAAATTTTTTTCATTTTTCACTTGAAATAATTAAGAAAGTCTACTATAATATCTATTGAATACAAAGGGGTGTTCTTAACAAAATAAGGACATCCCCCTTTTATTATCAGAAAAGGAAGTGATTTCATGGATAATATCGATAAAAAAATCTTACATCTGCTGCAGGAAAATGCACGTTACCCATTGAAATATCTGGCAAGTAAAGTATTTTTATCTTCCCCTGCAGTATCTGCCAGAATTGACCGTTTGGAAAAAGCTGAAATCATAACCGGTTATCACGCAACCGTTGATCCCGTCATGCTGGACTATCACGTGACCGCATTTATCAATATGTCGCTTGATCCGAAACAGAAGCCAATCTTCTATCCCTTTATCGAATCCTGTCCGAATGTTTTGGAATGCAACTGTGTTACCGGTGCCTATTCCATGCTGATCAAAGTCGCTTTTCCAAGTACTATGGAATTGGATGCATTTATCGGTCAGTTACAAAAATACGGAAAAACAGAGACACAAATTGTATTCTCAACGCCGGTTAAGCCAAGAGGAATTGATGTCTATGCATCCGGTTTTCCGGACGATATCGATACACCGGATTCCTCCCGCTAGAATAGCAAAATATCAAAAGGATGCTGTAATCTTCAGCATCCTTTTATATTGCTCCCTATTCCTAGTGATCCTGTGCCTGCTGCCCCTCTTCTTGCTGTCGGCTCTCATCTTGCTGTTCCTGCCCGTCTTCCTGTTGCTCTTGCTGTACCTCTTCTTGCTGCTCGTCCTGCTCCTGTTTCTCCTCTTCCGCTTCCTTCTGTTCCTTTGTATCCTTGTCTTTTTCAGAACCGGAAGTCTTTCCGTTTATGGTATCATAGAATGCCTGCAAGGTCGGATCATTCTTCCGCAGTTCTTCATTTTTACTATCTACGAACTGAAAGATTTTCTGAATATCCGGATCTTCTTTTACCTCTTCAATAAAGGATTTTCTCTCCTCGATAAGGTTACTGTTATCAATCAAAAATCCATGTGAACCATCGACAACAAACAAAGTCACAATATCATAAGGGGATGAATTTACTCCGACAATCTTCAGATTCATCACTACAAATGCAACATAATTGCCCTCGTCCGGTCCTTCTTTGGTATAAACCGTAATGTTGTCATATCCTGTAACAAATTCCGCTTTCTTTTTGAGACTGTCGGCTTTATTATACTGTGACCCATCGATCACCATCTCCTGCAACACATCATTGTCACAAGCTGCCATTGCATTAAAGTAAAGCTTGATAAATGCATTCAAATCCTCGTCGGTATTTTTTTCGTAAGAAATATTCATATCTTCCTTACTGTCTGTTTGCACGGTTTCCTCCGATATTTCTTTCTGTGTCGTCTCCTTCGTCACATCCTGCGTCTTTTCGACGCTATCCGTGGAAACCTGTTCCTTTTTCTTGCGTTCAAGTGCCGGACGCCCTACAACAAAAAATAAAACGACACATATAATCAGGAAAATAAACCATGCAAAAAACAATTTCATTTTAGGGCTAAAATAAAATGTTTCATTCTTCATCATTTTTTCCGTATCTTTTAAATGAAAGTTATCATAAGATTCCGACATCTTGTCAAAAATATTTTTTTTCATTTTTGTCCTCCATGCTCATTTACAATCCAGACTTGTTTAAGCTCGTATGTGAGCTGCCAATCAAGTTTGAAAGTATTTCTTTCAAATATATCTCCTGACTGATTTATCTCTAGGGATTCATTTTATCAAAATGGGAATAAAAAAGCAACTCCAATCTATATTCCATTTGAAAAGGATTTGCTTATTCTTTCTTTTTGGTGTATTATGAAACCGATTTATCTTTTAGAAAGGAACGGCTTTGCCGATACATAACTATGAGTAAAAACACAAATAACCATTCAAATGATGAAATTGATATAATTGATTTTGATCTGAATGAATATGATGATGAATTTCAAAAAGAAGAAAAAAAGAAGAAAAAAAAAGAAGCCAAAATGAAAGCCTCGCAAACTTCTTCGAAGCAAAAACCAACCGACGAGTCTGACTTTTTTCCAAATCGTCCAAACCGGGATATGCTAAAGACCATATTACTGATCTTATTTGTAATCGTGATTGCCTGCCTGTTTCTGGGGTTTATCACATGGATCGTGAACGCTGTCGGTGGCAATTCCACATCCGACAAAAAGAATACAAAGAGAAACTCGGATTCGTTTATCACCACAGAGTCCTCCCGAACATCCAATGAAAAAAACACGGATAACCAGAAGCAAAATCTGGAAGACAGTATTAACGAAATCACCAATAAGGTAAAAGAAGATACCAAAACAACCGAGGAAAAGAAGAAAAAGAAAAACAAGAAGAATACGGAATCGACTACGAAAGAAAATGTCACAGAGGCACCAACCGAAGCGCCGACCGAAAAGATCACGGAAGCACCAACCGAAGCACCGACCGAAGAAGCAACGGAACCAAGTGCTCCTGACGAATCCAGCATTGACGCCTCTCCCGAAGAAGATGAATAAAACCGAAACAAACTCTGGACTGATCAGATAGAAAACGGAGATTAAAATGTGCTACGACCGATACACCGACGAAGAACTACTCTCCCTGATAAGTGAAGGGGATCAGGAAGCAACTGAATATTTACTGAATAAATATATCCCTCTGGTCAAGAAATCAATACGAACTCTTTACCTGATCGGTGCCGATACGGAAGATTTGATCCAGGAGGGTATGATTGGGCTTTTTAAAGCCATCCAGAATTATCGTAAAAATGCAAGCGCTTCTTTTTATACATTTGCCAAGCTTTGCATCGACCGACAGATCTACAGTGCAATCAAGGCGTCTAATCGCAAAAAACACTCTCCACTCAATTCGTATATCTCATTTTACAGTAAAAACGGAGATGCAGAATCTGAATTGATCGACAATCTGGAAGCCGGAAACGAATCCAATCCGGAACAGATCATTCTGGCGAGAGAAAATGCCGCAAACTTCGAAGCCCTTCTGAACGCAAACCTGAGCAGGCTCGAAAAGGATGTCCTCCCCCTTTATCTGGATGGCAAGTCCTACGCGGATATCGCAGCAACCCTTAATAAATCGCAGAAATCCATCGATAATGCGGTACAGAGAATTCGCGAGAAGGCAAGACGATTGTTGCAAAAGTGAACAAAGCAGAAGTTCCTATTTTTTCTGTCATGTGAAATCTATTACGTTACCATATATTTCATATTTTTACCATTACAAAATTGTCCGAAGATAGCAGCATTTTTACCGGGCGAATATGAAAACCATGATATTCAAAAAGCACAATCCATACTCCGGATATTGATTGTCCTATTCCGAAATACAGATTGTGCTTTGCAAACTCATTCTAATATTATGCAAGTGTCGAATTGCATTTTTGTAATCCCATTACTGATATTCAGT
>CAJOMI010000082.1 GCA_905235545.1 uncultured Lachnospiraceae bacterium
ATTTTCTTATTTGAAATTTAGAACTTCCGTTCATTTAGAGCTATTATAGCATTAAAATTTGACTTCCGATACGTCCGATTGGACAGTAAATTAAATTTTTTTAATTTTTTTTCAATTTTTTTAACCTTATTTTCGTCGTTAGAAAATTTAACCTACCATAGCCCGTTCAGAATTTGGCTTGATGATAGCCTCGCAGCCACCTCGCAGAGCCTTGCAATTTTCCAATAACTGAAACTTAGCGAAACTTAAATTATGCCCACTTTGCACAATCCGAAGCATATTTGCATACTGCATTAATCAGACTCAGGTATTTTATATTCTTTTAATACTGTTTTGTCCGTATTCATCGAATATTTTACGATCAGTATAAACCAGTCCAAAACCTCAGAAACTCCTTGTTTTAATTGAAAAAATAAGCCCCGGTGAATCTACTCACCGAGGCTTTCTTAGCTGGGGTACAAGGGTGCTGCGTGCCGGTGGCACGCGATTAGCACCGACCGGAGTGAAACGGAGATCGAACCTTGCACCTCACAAGTTCGGTGTCACGCTTCTCGTCAAGCTCCTGCTTGTGCCAGCACAGCAGGAGTTTTCCTCAAAGAACGCGCAAATGACGGAGTCAGAGGACATAGACTAATGTGTCCTCTGACCTTGATTTCACTGGCTTCCGATCAACCCTGCTGTCAAAATACCATCAAGCGTACCATCTAACTTTTTAGATATATCACTTGAACATATTAAGCAGTTCTTCTTTACTCATTTTTTCATCATCAGTCTCATACTTTTCTTTTAGCTGATATTTCATATTTTAATCCCATATTAGTATCTTCAATCTTTATCTTGGTCCCAAAAACTTATTACCATTTAAGTGAATCATATGATCTGGCATATCTGCGATCCACACCTCTGTCTCCCATGCTAATGATTCTGCAAACTTTTTATATGTCCCAAAATCAAGGAATGCTGTAACAAATATTTTCCCAGAGTTAACATTATTTGTCATCTCTGTTATCTCCAATATCCGTTTAGGGTCCATCGGTCCTACAGAAGTTACAGACTCTACGAAATATATCCAATCCTTATCTTCACAATATAGCACAACATCAGGCATTTTATCATGAAGTGTTATTTCAAAACCAAGTTGCTTTAATTTTTCCTCATTTTTTACTAAATCCTTCTGAATAGTATCGCCAACATATAAACACTCTGCATTAGGCGCAAATCTTGGTGCAAACTGTTCAATTATTGCTTTCTGTAATTCATTATGCTTTCCTGTAGAAAAAGAAAAATCCTTACCATTTATCTTTACTGGCATCATCGTCATTTTCTTTTTAGAGGCATAATGCTCAATTAGTCTAGTATGAATCATTAAAAACTTTTCTATTTGTTTTTCAGAAAATTTACCATCTAATGCTCTCAGCACATTCAATGTTTCGTCTGTTATACGATACCTATAATTGGGGCTATTTGTTGCCTTACCATTATCTTCAATTAATGCTGCATTCCTAAAATGATGCATTGCTTGTTTGCGAAATGTTTCTCTACTGTTCTCTGCATATGTAGTATTATAATATTCATTTGAAAAGGCTATAATATCATGTATTCTTATCCAATCATTAGTCGCATCTTTCCAAGCCATTTCAGGCTTTATCCCGGCCATAGCTAATAGACTTAAACAGCAAATATCCGATTGTTGTGCTTTCGGCATTCCTATTCTTATTAAAAAAGCTCTTGTTTCTTCTATTTTAGGCATATGCTTCCTCCAATACTATTTTATCACAGTTCTTTGTAGACAAATCATCTGATTGTAATACACGTTCCCCAATTCTTTTTATTAAAAACATCGGCGGGACAGGTATATTATTAATTTCTGTACTGTTGACCTGTGTACTTCCATTAAGTATTCTATAATACATATCAAATAATGTAGTATTCAATAAGGCAAACACACCATAAGTAGTATTCAGATCCATTTCACTACCATCTATCATATCTACAAAATTTATTTTATTTTGAGTGCCTATATATTTATATTCACTAAAGTCTGTCGGTGTATATATGCCACATTGTAATCTTCTATTTTCTTCTTTGGCAGTAAAGCGCTTGCAAAAAACATAATTCTTATTTCTTTGTATCAAACTTGGTTTCTCATCTATTATCCAATCATACTCCTTTCCAGATGGAAGATGATTGACTCTACCATTTTTTATATGTTGACTATAAAATAACGGTAAAGTATGATCACCTGGTTCTTTTCTCAATTCCTGCCATTGTCTAAAATCAACTACTATTCCTGTCTTCATTTTCATCCCTTCATCTGGCAAAGTTTTTTCATATATATTTATCTTCTTTATTACATCCATATCTTTCTCGCTCGTTGGAAGATATACATACAAATCATCCCCTGAAACTATGCTATTATAAGGAACTTCTATTCTTGATATGTTGTTAAAATCACTACTACTCTCACTAGAAGAAATAATTATATTATTCTGTTTTTCAGTTGTCTTTTTTACTTTGATAATCATGGTTTCTTGCAGAACTTCTTCTTCATTGAAAACCTTATCCCTACTAACAAATAAATGCATTTGTTTGATTTTCCCATATTTAAACAAATACTTTCTAAACGATTTAAAATATGCACCGGATGTCCAACTTCTAGGAATAATGTAAACCATTTCTGAATTTTCCTTTAAATTAAACAGTGACATTGAAGCAAATATAAAATAAAGATTAGGCGCACCATGTACCACCTCTGAAACAGCATGAGCTATCGGATCATCTCTCATAATCCTTAAGTACGGCGGATTTGCAATTATTAAGTCATATTTTATAGGTTTTTCATTTGCAAACAAATCATTATTAAAATCATGTTCTTGTGATAATATATAATCTTCTTTCAAAATATTACATGTAAACTTATCGCCTAAAACCTCTTTAACATATCTTATATTTTTTTGTAATATAGGAAATACTTCATCATCTGTCTCATAACAAGTCAAAGAAATAGTATTAACTACATTACTATCTAGCAGTTTTTCAATCAAAGCAATTGACAATATTCCTGTTCCAGCACCTGGATCTAATATACTTACATCACCATGTAAATTTTCAATATCAAACATATCTGCCATAAATACAGCAATTGCTTTGGATGTAAAGAACTGTCCCTTTTTTTTACGTTTGCTTTTAGGCATATCTCCCAAAAACGATATTGTTTCATCTATAATATAATCTAACATATTAACCTCTCCTGCACTGTCGAACATACTTTCTTTATACTATCATATAAATGACCACTTTGCAATCTGTTATTATACTATGATAGATGATTTTTATGATCAATCCACCACCGCAATGCAGAACACTTCCTCAGCACCTTTCTCGACAAGTTCATTCTATATATGTCTTAACATCAAGTATTCAAAATAATCTGCGTCTATATTCAAAAATGCAGGAGCACTTCTTTCATTTTTGAAAACGATCCGGAGGAACATTCCCCCAGACCGTAATACATTACAACTGATATACTATTTCCGAAAATACAATCTCATCAACACGATTGTTAATGGAGTTCATTCTTCGCACCCACTCCATCTGAGCATCAGCTTTCAGTTCTTCTGTGACACCTTCCGCAGCCATCATCTGATTAGTTACCTTCCCCGTATTCATCGAATATTTTTCGATCAGTATAAACCAGTCCAAAACCTCTGAACCCACTTGTTTTAAGCGAAAAAATAAGCCCCGGTAATTCTACTCACCGAGGCTTTCTTAGCTGGGGTACAAGGATTCGAACCTTGAAATGACGGAGTCAGAGTCCGTTGCCTTACCATTTGGCGATACCCCAATTTGTCACTCACAAGACACTATTATACACACTTGAGAAAAAAAATCAAGGGGAAAATTAAAAAATATTTTTTTTGCTGGCGTGCCCGCAAAAATTATGATAGAAAATAAAATTTTTATTCTCTTTCTCCATTGATCATCCTTTGAAATGGATTTTTCTTGCGGAAATTAATAAAAAAGAATAAAGTATACTTGATAAGAAGTTTCACAATCATCTAATTACATAAAAGTGGGAGGGAAAATATGTATGAGATCAATACGAGAGTCCGCTACTCTCAGGTTCAATCAGATTTGAAAGTGAATATGGCAACCGTTGCGAATTATTTTCAGGATTGCGCGCTGTTTCATTCGGAATCCATTGGAAAGACATTGGAAGTGGTGGAGGCCTCAAATAGAGCGTGGTTCTTATCCGGTTGGCAGATTGAGGTGAAGCGTTATCCAAAATTTAATGAGAAAATCACGATACGAACATGGCCGCATGGCTTTAAGGGAATGTACGGATATCGGAACTTCGACATCCTGGATCAGGAGGGAAATGCGATTGTTATAGCCAATTCCATATGGATCTTTATGGATTTGAATGCAGTAAGACCGGCAAAGGCGACAGAGGAGGACATAGCGGGCTATGAAATAGAAGAACCGATTCCGATGGACTATGCACCGCGTAAGATTCAGGTTTTTGATGACATGTTTCAATTTGGGGATGTTCCGGAACCGATTTCCGTGAAGAAATCCTTTTTGGACTCTAACCATCATGTGAATAATGTGAGATATGTCACGGAAGCGATGGATCTTTTGCCGGATTTGAATATTAAGAGTATGCGGGTGGATTATCGTAAGGCGGCGACAATGGGCGAAATTCTGTACCCGAAACGGTTGCAGAAAGAAGATACCTATCAGGTAATATTTTCGGATGACAAAGGCAGTCCATATGTGATTTTGGAGTTGCTTTCTTCCCCCCTGATTTGATATAATGATGTGCGTAAGCGAAAAACAAGCGACACCGAAGGTGGCATTTGTTTTTCGCGGCACATCAACGAGCAAGCAGTCTGCGAAGCAGACGGTAGAGCACGAAGTGCGGGCATGCGAGTGGAGAGCGTAAGCGAAGCTCCGAAGGAGCGGGGCACATCAACGAGCAAGCAGTCTGCGAAGCAGACGGTAGAGCACGAAGTGCGGGCATGCGAGTGGAGAGCGTAAGCGGAGCTCCGAAGGAGCGCGGCACATCAACGAGCATGCAGTCTGCAAAGCAGACGGTAGAGCACGAAGTGCGGGCATGCGAGTGGAGAGCGTAAGCGAAGCTCCGAAGGAGCGCGGCACATCAACGAGCAAGCAGTCTGCGAAGCAGACAGTAGAGCACGAAGTGCGGGCACACAACACGGTTTTAAAGTAGGAGATATTATGATAGAGATAGGGAAATGGCAGACCTTGAAGGTGGTGCGCAGCAAAGATTTTGGAATTTATCTGGCAGAGCAGGAAGGGGACAAGGATTCGGTTCTTCTCCCAAGAAAACAGGTGCCGGAAGGATTGAAGGCAGGAGGAGAGATTGAGGTATTTGTATACCTGGATTCCTCTGACCGACCGATTGCAACGGTGAACAAGCCGTTCATTACCCGTGGAGAACTGGCGAAGTTGAAAGTGGCAAGTGTGGGAAAGATTGGCGCCTTTATGGATTGGGGATTGGAAAAGGAGATTCTGCTTCCATTCAAAGAGATGGTAGGAAAGGTCCGGGAAGGAAAGGAATACCTTGTCTATATGTATATTGACAAGAGTGGAAGACCTTGTGTGACCATGCGGTTATACAATCATTTATCTTCCGATTCAAACTATCAAAAGGGTGATTCGGTGGAGGGATATATCTACCAGATCAATGAGAATATCGGAGCATTCGTTGCGGTGGAAAATCAGTTTCAGGGACTGATTCCAATCCGGGAAATTCACAAAAAAGTAAATGTAGGGGATACACTTTCCCTGCGTGTGACCGAGGTGAGAGAAGACGGGAAGCTCAATCTCTCGACCGGCAAACCTGCATATCAGCAGATGGAGGAAGACAGTGAGATGGTATATCAGGTGATCCTTTCTTATGACGGCGTTCTTCCGTTTACCGATAAGGCTTCTCCTGCAGTCATCGAGCGGGAAATGGGTCTCAGCAAGAATGCGTTCAAACGAGCTGTGGGAAGACTATTGAAGGAAAACCGCATTGAAATCCATGAGCAATCCATTGTGGCAAAGTGAGCAATCATACCCCAACATCATATAATATATTTATTTAGGAGGATATTTATTATGAAAAATGTAGTGAAGACAGACAAGGCACCACAGGCGATCGGACCATACTCTCAGGCGATTGAGGTAAACGGATTGGTATTTACATCCGGCGTAGTTCCGCTTGATCCGGCAACCGGCAATGTGGTGGAAGGAGATATCAAAGTACAGGCGACCAGAGTGTTTGACAGTATGAAAGCGCTGTTGGAGGCAGCAGGCTCCGGCACGGATGAGGTGGTCAAGACTACAGTATTCATCAAGGATATGAATGATTTTGCTGCTGTAAATGAGATCTATGCAACCTACTTTACAGAAGCATTTCCGGCTCGTTCCTGTGTTGAGGTGGCAAGACTTCCAAAGGATGTTTTAATCGAGATGGAAGCAATCGCACTTAAGAAATAAAATACGGAATCAATGCCATTCCGGTAAGAGTCTGCCTTGTGCATACCCGCTGGTTTGCTGAATGGCATTCATTCGGAATACGGAGAGGAAAGGAATTCGGTAAGTTGGAATGGAAATGAGAAATACGGAACAGGCAGGAGAAGTGAAGCAGACAGAGTCGATGAATACTGCAATGAATGCCGGTATCTTCTTTTTGATCATGATACTTTTGGAAATTCCGATATCAAATCTGATCCATTATGTGCAGAATCTGGTGTCGGAAGATTACAGCGTATTGGTGTCTGTTTTGTGTACACAGGGATATCTGCTGCTTGGAGCGGTCGTTTATATTTTACATACGAAGACCGATATAAAAAAGGAATTTCGCATTCAACGATTTCGGCTATCCACCTTTTTTCTTTCCTTGGTTTTACTGATCACGGCTTCGCCGATGGCGATGTGGTTAAATTTAGTCAGTCAGCTGGTGGTGGAGAACGGGACAAGTGCGACAATTTTTCAAATCACAGACAATCTCCCTTATGGAGTGGGAATTGCTGTGATCGCCTGTCTTCCGGGATTTATCGAAGAGACAATTTATCGCGGGATCATGTTTTCCGCATTTCGTAAACGCTCTGTTCTTAATGGTATTGTGGTCAGTGCATTATCCTTTGGATTGATGCATATGAATTTCAATCAGATGTTATATGCAGTATATCTGGGGATTGTGTTTGCGTTGGTGGTGGAAGCGACCGGTTCAATCGTCTCTGGCATGATACTACATATGTTGTTTAATGCGATTAATACATCGTATCTGTATATTCTGCCAAAGATATATGAGGTAGTAGGGCGATATGAAGGGACAAGTCCGGAAGATGCGCTTAATGCAACACCGACGAAGGAACAGTTAATGCCGATGATTGATCTTCTGATACCGTTTGCTATTGGCGGTCTGGTATTGATGGTGCTTTTATTAATTGCGATTGCTAAGCTGAATGGACGGACATTTACATGGGCATCTCTTAAAGAGAAGAAAGATGAGACGGTAAAATCGGTCAACATTCCTCTGCTTGTCGGGTGGGTGATCTGCCTGATCTTTTCATACGAAATCGCAATCCGTTAACAGATCCGGATCTTGAAAGGAGTACAGTTTGATTGAGGCAAGAGAACTGACAAAACAGTTTGTCAGGTCATTGAAAAAAGGAAAAAAGGAAGAATTTTTTGCGGTGGATCATGTGAGTTTCACTGCGGAAGACGGAGAGATTCTTGGAATATTGGGGCCGAACGGAGCAGGAAAGACAACGTTGCTTCGTATGCTTGGCTCCCTGATGGAACCGACTGACGGAGAGGTTTTAGTGTATGACAAGGAGAAGAATCCGGTCCATGAACGCGTAGAACTAAAAAAACACATAGGATATCTTTCAGAGAATACCAAACTATATGGAAGATTTACAGTTCGGGAAATGTTATCCTTGTTTGCAGAACTGTATGGCGGCTCCAAGGAGGAGATTGACGCCCGGATTACAGAGATAAGCGAATTGCTCAAGATGGAGGAATTTATCGACAACCGGATTGAGAAACTTTCCACCGGTCAGAAACAGAGAACATCGATTGCAAGGTGTCTGCTGCATGATCCGGATATCTATATCTTTGATGAACCGACACTGGGACTTGACATTATCAGTTCCAAGGCGATCATTGATTTTATGAAACAGGAAAAGGCAAAGAATAAGAGCGTCCTCTATTCTACCCATTATATGGAGGAAGCGGAATTTTTGTGTGACCGGATCGTGATGATTGATAAGGGCAAGGTGATTGCATCCGGTACACCGGAGGAACTGAAGAAGAATACAAATACAGGCAATTTGCGAGATACCTTCTTCGCCTATATGGAAGGAGGAGAGCAGGATGAATTATAAGAGTGTGAAAACCCTGTATAAAAAGGAGATCATGGATGTCATTAGGGATAAAAAGACTGTTTTTACCATGCTGGTACTGCCGATCATCCTGTATCCGATTTTATTTTTGATCATTATGCAGGTGATCATGCTGATCAATACACAGCAGGAAGAGAGAACCTATCACATCGCCTATGATCAGGTGAGCGATGAGCGGAAACAGGAATTGAACGACTGGATCACAGGAGATGCAGATGATCTGGATTATAAGATTGAAGAAAAAGAATCGAATGATCCGGAAAAAGATCTGAAAGAGGAAAATATAGACGCGTACATTACGGTCACAGAGACGGAAAATCAGGTGGTGTATGAGGTTCATTATCTGTTTTCAGAGACGAATTCATCGACGGTTTCCGATATGCTCAAAGAAGAGATTGACTCCTATGCCAGGAAAAAAGCGGAGGAGAATGCCGAGGCAGCGGGACTCGACGTGACGAAGGTGTTATATCCGGTAAAGGCAAAGATGTTAGACGCATCCAGCAATGAGAGTGCTGTCGGAAGTATTTTGGGAGGCGTTCTTCCGTTTTTATTGATCACGAGTATCCTGATGGGAGCGATGTATCCGGCAATTGACGCGACAGCCGGAGAAAAAGAGAGAGGAACGTTGGAAACGCTGCTCACTTTGCCGGTTGGGAACATGGAACTGATCACGAGTAAATTCTTATCAGTGGCGACACTGGCAATCGTATCCGTGTTTGTCAATGTGCTTTCCATGGGATTGGTGATCGCGTATCTCTATGCGACAATGAGTTCCTATATCGGAGCGGAAAATGAATTTCATATTGAAAGTTTCGTGCCGGCAATCCTGATCTCTCTGGTGTGTATCATTGCATTCGCTCTGTTGATGAGTGCGATTGTTATGTGTGTCTGCGCGTTTGCAAAGACATTCAAGGAGGCGAACAATTATGTGACACCGCTTATGCTTGTGGTGATGTTTACAGGATATATCGGTTTCATACCGAATGTTGAATTAAATGCGACGACGGCTTTGATTCCGGTTGCCAATATCTGCCTGTTGATGAAGAATCTTCTGGTGTTCAAATATGATTTCACCTTGATTCTGATGGTACTGCTTTCCAATGTGGTCTATGCATTTGTTGCAGTATGGTTATTGGCGAAAATTTATAACAGTGAGTCGATTCTGTTTGGTGAGTCCATGAGCGGAATCCGGTTGTTTGAACGACGCAGGAATCTGAAGAAGGGGAATCTTCCGTCTGTACAGGAGGGATTGTTTGTACTTGTGGTAGCGATGCTTTTTATGGTGTACATCGGAGGTCTTATGAGTATGTCATATCCGGTCATGGGAGTGATTGTACCGCAGTTCTTCATCGGTGTCCTGCCTGTAGTTGCATGCCTCTATATAAAAGGGGATATGAAAAAGATTTTTTCACTTCGTGTTCCGGGGATGCGCAATTTTATTGCAGCGCTGATCCTGCTTGTGGGAAGTGCGAGTCTTGCATTGATCGTCAGCAATCTGTTTGCGGTCTGGTTCCCGACAGACAGTCAACTGTTCAACGAGGAGCTTGAGATCATTACATCCGGGTTGCCGTTTCCTGTCGCGCTGCTTTTGATCGCATTGGCACCGGCTGTCTGTGAGGAATTGATGTTCCGGGGATATTTGTTTACAGCATTTCGACAGAAAATGAATGTAGGGAAAGCAATTTTGATCGTTTCCATCTTGTTTGGACTGAGTCATATGAGTCTGGTGCGCTTTATGCCGACGGCTTTGCTGGGCGCTGCGCTTGCGTATGCGATGTATAAGGCGGACAGTATTGTAGTGTCATCCGTGATGCACTTTTTAAACAATGCATTTTCCGTATTTGTGATGTACTATGGAGATAGATTCCCGTTTCTGACAGAGGAAGAGATGGGGACAACGGTGGTTGTGGTGCTGGTTGTTCTTACGGTGCTGTGTATTCCAATCGGAATCCTTCTCTTGAAGGCATCCCGTCAGAGGGAAGAATAGGTGATTGCCAAACTCTGATTTACTTTTTTTAATTGTGCATATATATAGTTCCATCGCAGACACGTGCGTACTCTGTCTCCGGCGTAGTGGTACTAAATTCGTGTTACACACTCATTAAGTACCAACGCCTGCGCCAAGGTCTGCTTATGGAATCTATATAATATGCACAATAGATTCCGGTATAACAAGGAGTTTGGCAATCGCCCGAAGGGAAGAATATAAAAAGGAGAGATGAAGTTATGAAGGGAAAAGGATTTGGATTAAAAAGAGATATTGTGGTTTTATTTTTTATGGCAATGCTAGGCGTAATGTTATATGGTAAGATATCTCATGCAGAGGAAATTCTTTCCATAGAGGGAAAAGTGGACAGTAAAGGGGTATTGCTTTCCTGGAATTATGACAGTGAAAGCAAGGAATACCGGATTGAAAGATCTAACCGGTCAAGCGGATCTTTTACCGTGCTTGCTACGATCACAGGAGAAAAAAACGGTGTAGTTTATTCGGATGAGAGTGTAAAGACCGGTAAGACGTATTATTACAGAGTAACGGAGATTCGTCAGGATGGCACAGAGATAGAAAGTCAGGTGCTGCAGATTCTGGCAACTCTGCGTGTGCCATCAGGCGGATTGGTTAAAATCACTAAGGAAAACAAAGTAAAATTGACATGGAAAGCGGTAAAGGATGCAACCGGATACGAGATCTTTCGGAGTAACAGAAAGGAAACGGGATTTCAGAGTATCGGAACTTCGAAACAAACGAATTATGAGGATACCACGGTGAAATCCGGTAAAGTGTATTATTATAAAATCTCTGCCATAAAAAAGAACAAGAAAAGTCTGACCAGCGAAAAAAGTGATGGGATTGCCGCTTATGTGTCGCCGGATGCACCGAGAGTGACGGGAACGTATAACAAAAAGAAGATGAAACTGACATGGAAAAATGTTACCGGTGCGGAGCAATATTATATCTACAAGAAAAACAGTAAAGGGAAATTTGTCAAACTGGGCGAAACGACAAAGTTATGTTATACCGACAAAAATGTGAAAAAAGGAAAAAGATATGAGTATCATGTCGTAGCTGTCTATCAAAAGGATGGTAAGATGATCAAGAGTAAGACGGGCGTTTGTAAAACAATGGCAACAACGATTGACCCGAACAAGAAGATGGTCGCACTGACATTTGATGACGGACCGGGCAGGTACACACAGGAAATTGTGGATTGTCTGAAAAAGAATGATGCAAAAGCAACGTTCTTTGTTCTGGGATGCAATGTGGATGCGTACCAGAAATCGATGAAAAATGCGGATAAGATTGGATGCGAGATAGCCAGCCATACCTATAATCATAAAAATCTGACCAGACTCAGTGCAGCGGAGATCCGAAAGGAAGTGAAAGACACGGATGCCAAGATCAAAAAGGTGATCGGAAAGAATCCGACATTGCTGAGAACACCGGGAGGAAGTTTCAATTCGACCGTCAGGGAGAATGTTGGAAAACCAATCATTTTATGGTCTATCGATACGCTGGATTGGAAGACGAGAAATCGGGATAAAACGGTCAGTGCGGTGGTAAATAATGTACAGGACGGAGACATCGTCCTGATGCATGATATTCACAAACCGACGAAAGAAGCAGCACTTATTTTGATTCCGAGATTGAAAAAAATGGGATATCAGATGGTTACTGTAAGTGAACTTGCACAGTATAGAAATTGGCAGCTGAAGAAGGGAACTGTGTACTACAGATTGAGAAAAAAGAAATAATGATTCAGAGTTAATGTCATTTACTTAAGCCGGACGTTGCCGGATATGCCATATGTTTTCCATTTCGGGCACGCT
>CAJOMI010000083.1 GCA_905235545.1 uncultured Lachnospiraceae bacterium
TATTTCCAGAAAGTCGGTAGATACACCGCTGCAGACCGGTATCAAGGCGATTGACGCCATGGTTCCGATCGGAAGAGGACAGAGAGAGTTGATCATCGGGGATCGTCAGACCGGTAAGACGGCGATTGCCATTGACACGATCATCAATCAGAAGGGACAGGGAGTCAATTGTATTTATGTGGCAATCGGTCAGAAGGCATCTACCGTTGCCAATATCGTGAAGTCATTGACAGAGCATGGAGCGATGGATTACACAACGGTTGTGGCATCTACCGCATCAGAACTTGCACCGCTTCAGTATATCGCACCGTATGCAGGTTGTGCGATCGGTGAGGAGTGGATGGAAGCAGGAAAGGATGTTTTGGTTATCTATGATGATTTGTCCAAACATGCTACGGCATATCGTACCCTTTCCCTGCTGCTTCGAAGACCGCCGGGACGTGAGGCATACCCGGGCGATGTATTCTATCTGCACTCCAGACTGTTGGAGCGTGCGGCGAAGTTAAATGATGAACTGGGAGGCGGCTCTTTGACAGCACTTCCAATCATTGAAACACAGGCAGGTGACGTATCTGCTTATATTCCGACCAATGTAATTTCCATCACGGATGGACAGATCTATCTGGAGACAGAGATGTTCAATGCAGGTTTCCGTCCGGCGATCAATGCAGGTCTTTCCGTATCCCGTGTCGGTGGTGCGGCACAGATCGGAGCCATGAAAAAGATCGCATCTCCGATTCGTACAGAACTTGCGCAGTACAGAGAACTTGCTTCCTTTGCCCAGTTTGGATCCGAACTGGATGATGACACAAAGGAGCGTCTGGATCAGGGTGAGCGAATCCGTGAGATGTTGAAACAGCCGCAATACAAGCCGATGCCGGTGGAACAGCAGGTTGTGATCATCTATGCGGCGACCAAGCGGTATCTGTTGGATGTTGAGGTAAAGGATATTCTTAAATTTGAACAGGGATTGTTTGATTTTCTGGATGCGCAGTACCCGGAGATATTCGAAAAGATCCGCGAGGAAAAGAAATTATCCGAAGAACTTGAGGCACTGTTGGATGAGGCGATCACCGCTTACAAGAAACAGGGAAAATAGAAAGAGGTGATGTGTCTTGGCATCCATGAGAGATATAAAAAGACGAAGAGAGAGCGTTGCCAGTACCGGTCAGATCACCAAGGCGATGAAGCTGGTTTCCACCGTGAAACTGCAGAAAGCCAAAGCGAGAGCAGAGGCCAATCAACCGTATTTCAGGATGTTATACAAAACGGTCTGCTCAGTGCTCGTCAGGGCGGGAAATGTAGACCACAGATATCTGAGGCAGAGCGATTCCAATCGCAAGGCGGTAATCGCGATTACCTCGAACCGCGGACTTGCCGGCGGATACAACAACAACATTGTCAAAGAGATCACCAATGCATTTTCGCCGGAAGAGACCGATATCTATGCACTGGGTAAAAAGGGTATGGAGGGACTTTTGCGAAAAGGATATCACATAGCGGAGGATTA
This sequence comes from uncultured Lachnospiraceae bacterium, assembly GCA_905235545.1. Lineage (GTDB taxonomy): Bacteria > Bacillota > Clostridia > Lachnospirales > Lachnospiraceae > CAG-590. The sequence continues at coordinate 1,511 of CAJOMI010000083.1, forward strand.
TTCCGATGTGATGAATGAACCTCTGTATGCAGATGCGATAGAGATTGGCAAACAGGTGCTCAACGCTTATGAGGATGGCACTGTGGGCGAGATTTATCTTGCCTATACCCGGTTTAGAAATACTGTGGTACAGGAGGCAAGACTGGTCAAATTGTTGCCGTTTCGCATAGAAGATTTGCGTCAGGATATGGAGGTCGATCCACTGACCCCGATGAATTTTGAACCGGTGGAGGAAGAAGTACTTGATATGCTGATTCCGAAGTATATCAATAATATTATATTCGGAGCGTTTATTGAGGCAATCGCCAGTGAGAACGGAGCACGTATGCAGGCGATGGATTCCGCAACAAAGAATGCGGAGGATATGATCGATGACCTGTCCCTTAAGTACAACCGGGCAAGACAGGGCGCAATCACGCAGGAATTGACGGAGATCATAGCGGGAGCGGATGCAATTTCATAGAGAATGAAGTGACAATTTAAGAGCACAGAACATGAAAGGAAAGGAGAAAGTTGCTTACAGGATGTGGACTTGTAAGTGACAGAATGAGGATATATGGCAGAGAATAATGTCGGTAAGATCACCCAGATCATCGGAGCCGTGCTGGATATCAAATTCCGGGATGGATATCTTCCGGAGATTAATGACGCAATTACGATTGCGACCGGAAATGGCGGAGAACTGACTGTGGAAGTTTCTCAGCATTTGGGCGATGACACGGTGAGATGTATTGCCATGGGACCAACGGACGGTCTGGTTCGTGGTATGGATGCGGTTGCGACCGGAGCACCGATCACGGTTCCGGTAGGAGAAAATACACTGGGACGTATGTTCAATGTATTAGGACAGCCGATTGATAACAAACCGGCTCCGGAGTGTGAAGAGCATTTTCCGATTCACAGAAAGGCTCCGGATTTTGCGGCACAGGCGACGGATACAGAGATTTTGGAGACCGGTATCAAAGTCGTGGATCTGCTCTGCCCTTATCAAAAGGGTGGTAAGATTGGATTATTTGGCGGTGCCGGTGTTGGAAAGACAGTATTGATTCAGGAGTTGATCCGTAACATTGCGACAGAGCACGGCGGATATTCGGTGTTTACCGGTGTAGGAGAACGTACCCGTGAGGGAAACGACCTTTACTATGAAATGCAGGAATCCGGCGTTATCAATAAGACGACAATGGTGTTTGGTCAGATGAATGAACCGCCGGGAGCAAGAATGCGGGTAGGTCTTACAGGTCTTACGATGGCAGAGTATTTCCGCGATCAGGGCGGTAAGGATGTCCTGCTTTTCATTGATAATATATTCCGATTTACACAGGCGGGATCCGAGGTATCGGCATTGCTGGGACGTATGCCGTCTGCGGTGGGATACCAACCAACACTTCAAACAGAGATGGGTGCTTTGCAGGAGCGTATCACATCTACCAAGAGCGGTTCCATTACGTCCGTTCAGGCGGTTTATGTGCCGGCCGATGACTTGACCGACCCGGCTCCGGCTACTACGTTTGCGCATTTGGACGCTACGACGGTACTTTCCCGTTCCATCGTGGAACTTGGTATTTATCCGGCGGTTGATCCGCTTGAGTCCACCTCGAGAATTCTGGATCCAAAGATCGTGGGAGATGAGCATTATCAGGTTGCCCGTGGCGTGCAGGAGATTTTACAAAAATACAAAGAGTTACAGGATATTATCGCAATCCTGGGTATGGATGAGCTTTCCGAGGAGGATAAGCTGGTGGTATCCCGTGCGAGAAAAGTACAGAGATTCCTGTCTCAGCCGTTCTTCGTTGCAGAACAGTTTACCGGTACAGAGGGTAAATATGTGCCTTTGGCAGAGACCATCCGGGGATTTAAAGAGATCATCGAAGGTAAACATGACGATATTCCGGAGGGATATTTCCTGAATGCGGGCACCATCGATGATGTGCTGGCGAAAGTAAAATAAAGGGAGGAAATCTCCATGGCAGAGAGTATGAAATTAAAGGTAGTGGCTCCGGAGAGGATCTTCTATGAAGGAGATGTCACGTTTCTGGAGTTTACGACGACAGAGGGTGATATGGGCATCTATCCGCGTCACATTCCGCTGACTGTCATCATTGCACCCGGGGTTCTCCGAATTCATGAAGATGGACAGGTGAGGGAGGCGGCTCTGATGAGTGGGTTTATTGAGATTCTTCCGGATCAGGTGACCATTCTGGCAGAGAGTGTCGAGTGGCCGGAGGAGATTGATGTGAACCGTGCAAAGGAAGCCGAGATTCGTGCACGACGCCGGATTGAGAAAGGAAAAGGAATCAATCTGTATCGGGCGGAAATGGCACTGAAGAGATCACTTTTGCGTCAACGATTGTCGAATCGATAGATGATGCGATGAGACGAACATAAAGAAAAGCGGCATTTTTTGTCGCTTTTCTTTGCATTCTGTTTATTTTACGGTTGCAGTTTGAAATGGTATGTGATATAATCAGACGAATTGTATATAGAGCGGTCAGGTGTCAGAGCAATGCCGACATAGCATTGGCTCTGGTGAAAAGGGAAACAGGTGTGAATCCTGTACGAACTCGTCACCGTAATTAGGGAGTTGAAGCCGATATATCACTGGGAAACCGGGAAGATGGCGGATGTGATGATCTTTAAGCCGGGAGACCTGCCTGAAAGCTGTACGGAAACGATTGTTTCAGACCACGAGTAATTGGTTGTACGTATCGGAGTATGAAATGCACTCTCTGTTTTTTTGACATGCTTTGATTTTATGTATCAACCCTTTATTTTTATAAAGGGTTTTCTTTTTGTCGCAAAGAAGTACATTTTAAATGTGCAAAGCGGCGAAACAATGAACGGTCAACAATTGTTTCTTCTATATAACATTCAAAGCCGTGCAAATTTATACATCATTATACGCTGGCAGCATGGAAATATATGCGTATGATATAAGGAGGAAACATGAGAAAAAAAACAGGGATATTATTAATGGCAACGATGATGGGAGTGTTTTGTGTGACAGGATGCGGAGAAAGTGACGAGGTACAGAATTCAACTGTGGAGGAAACGACACAGAGTGAGACGGAAGCTGTTTCCGAAGAACAGGACGATACAAAAGCGGATGCTACCGAGAAAACGGACGATCAGAAGGCTGCCGATGAAGTGGCGGGCCTGATCGATGCCATCTATGTTCAGGAGAGAACGGATGAAACGGACCAACAGTGTGCAGATGCAAAGACTGCATGGGATGCTTTGACGGATGAACAAAAAGAACTGGTGGAGGGTGAGAATGCTGACCCGGATTATTTTGGCAGAGATACCGGCGATGCATCTTTGGATGATGCCCGTAATCAGGATGAGATCGGAGAAAATGAAATTCTGGTAGTCAGCTTCGGAACTTCTTTTAATAACAGTCGTGTGGCAGATATCAAGGGAATTGAGGATGCACTGCAGGCGGCATATCCGGATTGGTCGGTCAGAAGAGCATTTACGGCGCAGATCATCATCAATCATATAGAGGCAAGAGATGGCGAGCGCATTGACAATGTTGATCAGGCGTTGGAACGCGCCGTTGACAACGGAGTAAAGAATCTTGTGGTTCAGCCGACCCATTTGATGCATGGTGCCGAATATGACGAACTGATGAGCGCCGTCGAAGCCTATCGGGATAAATTCGAAACCGTAAAGGTGGCAGAACCTTTGCTTGGCGAAGTGGGAGACGACGCAACGATTATCAATGAAGACAAGAAATCCGTTGCCGAGGCAATCACCGGTGAGGCAGTTAAGGATGCGGGATATGACAGTCTTGCAGCGGCAAAAGATGAGGGCACAGCATTTGTCTTTATGGGACATGGAACTTCCCACGCTGCAAAGGTATCATACAGCCAGATGCAGACACAGATGACGGAGCTCGGATATGATAATGTATTTATCGGAACAGTGGAAGGAGAGCCGGAAGAGACATCCTGTGAGGCTGTGATTCAGGCTGTAACAGATGCCGGTTACAAGAAAGTGATTCTCCGTCCGCTGATGGTTGTGGCAGGAGATCATGCAAATAACGATATGGCAGGCGAAGAGGAAGATTCATGGTTAAGCCTGTTCCGCGCATCCGGTAACTTTGAGACGATTGAAACACAGATCAACGGACTCGGAGAGATCGAGGCAATTCAGCAGTTATACGTACAACATACAAAAGATGTGATAGAGTAGTAAAAGGAGATTTTATGAAAAAGAAGATTGCAGTATTCGGATTGATATGCCTGACCGGTGCGTTCCTTGGAGGATGCGCCGCCGGGGATGAACAACCGGTGTCTGTGACAGAGAGTGCGGTCAATGTATCCGAAAATGAAAATACGGGATTGGATGACGAATCAAATTCACAACAGGATTCTGAGACAGACTCCCAATCGGAATCGAAGGAAAAGACGGAACTTTCGGACGGAGTCTACACAGTTGACTTTGATACGGACAGTACGATGTTTCATGTAAATGAAGCGTGTGAAGGCAAGGGGACACTGACGGTAGAGAATGGAACGATGACGGTTCACATTTCTTTGACTTCCAAAAATATTGTCAATCTTTATCCCGGACTTGCCGAGGATGCGCAAAAAGAGGGAGCTGAACTGCTGGTACCGACAGAAGATACGGTGACCTACAGTGACGGTATGACGGAAGAGGTTTATGGCTTTGATGTACCGGTTCCCGTGCTGGGAGAAGAATTTGATCTTGCTCTGATCGGGACGAAAGAAGTCTGGTATGACCATAAGGTCAAAGTATCGAATCCGGTGCCTTCCGGAGAAGAAAAGATGCAGACAACAGGATTTGATCAGCTGGAGGATGGCGATTATACGGTTCAATTTGACTTCGAGGGAGGAAGCGGAAAAGCATCGATCCAGTCACCGGCCACCATTCATGTATTGCAGGGAACCGTTACTGCTGTGCTGGAATGGAGCAGCCCTAATTATGATTATATGATCGTAGACGGAGAGAAATATTTGCCGGTGAATACAGAGGGCAATTCTGTTTTTGAGATTCCGGTTTCCACATTTGATGAACCGGTTAAAGTCATCGGTGATACGGTGGCGATGAGCAAACCGCATGAGATAGAATATATACTTACATTTCATTCCGATTCTGTGAAACCGGTAGAATAAGAGGAATTGGATCAAGGAAAGAAAAAGTGAATCATTGTTATATTATGATGTTGGGGTCAAAAGGTATTTTGCCCCCAACTGATGCCTACGCACGACTACATTGCTACGCAATTCTCGTCGTGCTAAAAACATTCGCAA
>CAJOMI010000084.1 GCA_905235545.1 uncultured Lachnospiraceae bacterium
GCTCTGATGCACCTTGGAATTGAAAGAGACCAGCTCGGCGATATTCTCGTAAAAGAGAAAACCGCTTATCTGTTTTGTCTGGAACAAATGGCAGACTATATCTGCAAGGAGTTGACAAAAGTAAAACACACCAATGTAAAATGTGAGATCACCGACATGGATATTCCCGCATTGCAGCCGACTCTCGTCGATGAGGAATTTCCGGTTGCCTCCCTAAGGCTCGACGGCATCCTCGCCGCTCTGTTGAAATGTTCCCGCAAAGAGGCCCTGGCTTTCTTTACCGACAAGAAAGTGACTCTGAACGGGCATGTCACCGGACGAAACAGTATACTGTTAAAGGAGGGCGACGTGTTTTCTGTGCGCGGGCACGGAAAATTTATATTTGAAAGTGCAGGTGGAAATACGCGCAAAGGAAAAATATATGTACATATCAAGCGATATGTTTGAGACAAAAAGGGAACGGCTCTTCACAACATGGTGAAAATCCGTTCCTTTTTCATAATTATTTTACCATGGAAATATGCTCGTCACAGTTGCGCCGGTACCTCCCGTCCGGCACTCGCATACAGTTCTTTGATCAAAGCTTCATCCAGATCATATAGCGGTGAATTTTCATCGCAGGTATTCTGATTCTCAACGATCAAAACCTCGCCTGCCTCATCCATAATGTGTTCATGCCAGACGCCTTTTTTGATGTTGTAAATCTTATGTGGCTGCATCCTGATTGCCTGAATATGCTCCGGTCTTTCCCCGTCACCTGCCACAAACAGAGTAACATTTCCCTGCAGCAGCACGAATACCTCGTCCGTCTCCAGATGCTTCTGCATCGTATTTACATTTTCAATCTCCAGATCCTCACAGTATTTCAAAACTGCAACCCGCCAGGTCTGATAATCCAAAAGGGGCTCGTATCCTTCCGGTTGAAAATCAATGATTTCAATTTCTTTTTTACTCATATATAATTCCTTCCATATCGTCACAGGTATACTAGTGCAGCACAATCTCAATGAAATGTTCATCCCCTGCAGAAAGTGCCTCGATATCGCTTCTCCTGATCACATCCGATTCATAGGTCTTTCCATCCACAGTAATGGATGAAACCTTATATGCATCCGGTGCCAGGCCTTTCTCATTTTTATAGACCACCTTGATCTTCCGGTCTGCAAAGATCATGGAAAGTCCTGCCTCTCCATTCGCATCAAACTGTCCCGGCAAAAGCTGCGGGTGGAATGCAAGATCGCCCAATTCACCGCGAACTCCGAACATCTGCGTGATCACCGTTACCAGCAACCAGCTCGCCGCACCGGTCAGATAGTGATACACACCTCTTCCCTTTGCATCAATGTACTCCGGCACGCCCGGATAGATCTTACTCTTCTCAAAATCATTGCAATGCTCGAACAGGGTATTGATCACCTTGTAAGCTGCCTCAGACTCTTCTCTGGCATACAACGCATTGCCGAACATGGTCGCCATATGGCAGAACACTGCTCCGTTCTCCTTGTGTCCGTAAGCGAATCCAAACATTCTTCCCAGGTCCATCTTGATCTCATGGAAGTCGGTATTGAGCCGATATCCTCCTACAGACGGATCATACAGATACTTATCAGCGGAGCGGACAATATCCTTGATCTGTTCCCTGGTGGCAATCTCAGACATGATCGTAAACACCTGACTGGTCAGCATCATGCGGACACCATCTTCGGTCTCACCCTCTACTCTTCTTCCGGAGTTGTCATAATAACCGTTATACCAGCCATCGCCGTCCTTCGTGGTCACCCACTCATTTTCCTGAATGTGTTTGCGCATCCAGGCTGCCTTATTACGCAAATTCTTCTGCAAATCCTCGATCTTTAAATCAATCTTCTCGCCGGAAACGGCATGGCGCACTTCGTTACAATACTGTGAAAGCACTTCGTGTTTCCTGTCCACACTGTCATATAACGCTGCATCATCCGCTAACAGAATTGCGATCTCCTTTGCCACTGAAACCGTATCATGTCCGGCTTGTTTAAAGGTATCCAGAAGTTTTGCAATCTGCTCCATGTTCTTCGCATACATGGTAGTAAATGCAACACTCTCGCCTCTTTTACCTGCCATATCCAGTGCATCATTCCAGTCTGCACCGCGAATCTTGATATGATTGTGCTCTCCCACATCATAGAAGGATGTCAAATGCTGCACCAGTAAATGTTCTAACAACGTACCGGAATATGCATTCTCCTTCTGATCTTTCTGTTTCTCGCCCTGCTCCGGCGTCCAGAGGGTATCTTTCTCCTCACCGCGGCATACCTGAGGATCTTTGAAATAGGTATTCTCCTGAAGCAGAATATCAATATCACCGGTCTGCTGAATATATAACTCGGTTGTGAGGAACGGCCATACGCCGTGATCCATCCAGACACGGGTAATGTTATTGCGGTCTGCGATAAATTCACCCTGTCCGCTTCCGATGATCGTTGCATTGGTACCGTCCATGCGGACACCACCGAAGTTGTCGATCAACATCTGTCTGACGCCTTCCGGATTCATGATGAGAAGTGCCAGACAATCCTGCCACAGATCTCTCCATCCGCGTCCGCCCTTTCCATAGTCATGATGCGGAAGGAAGGAACAGCCGTAGATTCTTCTGAGCATCGGCTGGAAGCTGACCCATTTCATCCACTGGTCAAACTCTTTGGAACCGGTCTTATATGACACATTCACTTTCTCTTTCCAATATGCGGAAGTCTCCTCAAATACCTTATCAAAGGTTTCTGTATCTAAGAACTTCGAAGCCACACCTTCTAACTGCTCTTCACCGGTTCCGTATCCCATTACCACAACGTATGCGATCTTCTCTCCCGGCTTCACGTTCTTCTCTGCAAAGCAAAGTCCGCCAAGTGCCTCATAACCGTCAATTTTGTATCCCGGCTCATGCGGTTTCAACACATCCTCATAAAGGGCGCGTGGATTTTCCAGGTTGCCGCCCTCTCCGATGAATTCCTCCACGATTGGATAATAACCGATCGGGCTCTCATTCTGATTCCCGCCAAATACGCCGTATACCAGTTCATTTCTCTTATGTCCGCGCTCATCAAAGGTCATGGTCGGATTCACAAGAACTCCTTTTTTGCTTGTCTGAATTCTGTGTAAGAGCGCCGTAACGTGACGGTGATCTCTGATATTATCTGCGGAACGGCCATAGATCGGAATCGCTGTTACCACCTGTAATGTCACTTCTTTATCCGAATCATTCGTAATCTCTACTTTGGTAAGTTCTACCAGTTCACCGGATGACGGAGAAACGGTACTGAGTGTTGCCGTAAGACCATATTTCTTTGACACTCTGGTCAGCTTGTGGTGCATAAAGCCGGCCTCTAACTTCGTCTCCTCTTTTTCATCGGTAAATAACGCTGCCTGCTGAGCTGCCGAGCGTCCGGTCAATGACCAGATTCCCTTCCCGTCCACCTTGCACCAGAAATTTCTGGATGCCTTGTCGTTGTGCAGATTCTCACAACTTGCCGGCGGCATAAAAAATGCGTTCTGATTGATCTTCGAATCACCGGAAAGATCCGGTGTCACCGCACTCATAACACCTGCTTCATTTGCAATCGGAAAATACAGATAACTGTATCTTTCCGGATCATTTAACTCAAAATCTCCCTGATCTCCAATATAATTGTAGCTCATAGATCGTCCTCCTTAATCGATTTTTCACAATGATATTCCTTCTGACAACACAGGAAATGAACGTATTTATCTGTTAGTCTATCATAAATGCATCCTAAAATCTACTATAAAAATACGAACAAGATAAAGTGAATCATGAAATATAGTTGTATTTTTTTAACGATGTGCTATACTTTATGATTATCAAAGCATACCATCATACTAACGGAGGCAACCATGAAGATTATCATTGTAGGGTGTGGAACGCTTGCAGAACAGTTAAATGAAGAAGGACACGATATTACACTGATCGATACCAATAGTCGGAAAATAGATTATGCATTATCCACGTTGGATATCCAGGGAATCGAAGGAAACGGAACTTCCTATCGGACACAGTTAGAAGCCGGCATTAAATCAAGTGACCTGCTGATTGCCGTTACCGGCAAGGACGAGATCAACTTTCTTTGCTGTCTGATTGCAAAAAAGACCGGTAACTGTAATACCATAGCCAGAGTACGAAATCCGGAATACTATTCGGAGATCAATTATTTAAGGGATGAACTGGGACTTTCCCTTGCGATCAATCCGGAGCTTGAGTGTGCCATGGGAATTGCCCGGTTGATCGAAGTGCCAAGCGCACTCGACATCACGTCCTTTGCCAAAGGGCGAATCAATCTGATCAAGCTTTCTATCGATGAAAACTCTATCCTGAATAATATGTCCGTTTACGATTTTGCAACAAAGATTCATTCAAGCACCTTGATCTGCGCCATAGAGCGAAATCACGATGTGATCATTCCATATGGTGATACCTATTTAAAAGGCGGCGACAACCTGTATGTCATCGTGCCTCCGTCTGAGATTCACAATTTATTGCATAAGATTGGAATCAAGTCAAAGCCGATCAAATCCGTTATGATCATCGGCGGCAGCACCATCGCCTACTATCTGGCAAAGCATCTGGAATCCTCTCATGTCAAAGTCAAGATCTTAGAGCGGAGTATGGAGACTTGCGAACATTTGAGCGATCTGCTTCCTCATACAATGATCATCAACGGAGATGCCGTAGACAGGAGTCTTTTGCTGGAGGAAGGCATCAAGGAAACAGATGCATTTGTTTCCCTGACCAATATTGACGAAGAGAATCTGGTAGTCTCTATGTTTGCAAACCGGGTAAGTGATGCCAAAATCATCACCAAGGTGGACAAGATCACCTTTGAAGAGGTGATTGACGATCTACCGATCGGTGCGGTTGCCTGTCCGAAGAATGTCACTGCCAAGTCCATCATCCAATATGTGCGGGCCATGCAGAATTCATTCGGCAGCAACGTAGAAACCCTTTATCGAATGTTGGATGACCGCGTCGAAGCCCTTGAATTTCGCATTCGGCAGAACTCAAAAGTAACGGATACCCCTCTTTCAGAACTGAATTTGAAGAAGAATCTTTTGATCTGCGCTATTATACGCAAGGGGAAAGTGATTACTCCAAGCGGTAAGGATACCATATTGAAAGGGGATACGGTAATTGTCGTGACCACCAATAAAGGATTGAAAGATATAAAGGACATTTTAGACTGACCATGTTCCACCACAGGAGAAATTGAAATGAATATTACTATGATTATTTATGTACTGGGCTGGATTTTGACGACCATCGCAGCCCTGATGTTTTTGCCTTTTTTTGTATCCATCTACTATGAGGATCCCACGGGAAAATATTTTCTGATCTGTATCTTGCTTATGCTGATACCGGGATTTTTAGCGATCAGAAAGCGACCAAAAAATACCAGATTTTATGCAAAAGAAGGATTTGTCATGACTGCATTAAGCTGGCTGTTGCTTTCCGTTGTCGGCTGTCTTCCGTTTTGTCTTAGCAAAGAAATTCCTTCGTTTACCAACGCTTTATTCGAATGCATCTCCGGTTTCACAACCACCGGAGCCTCTATTCTGCACGACGTTGAGACCATGTCCCGAAGCATGATGTTCTGGCGCTGTTTTATCCAGTGGATCGGCGGTATGGGAGTTCTGGTATTCATGCTTGCCCTGATTCCGATGACCGGCGGGCAGGATCTCTATATCATGAAAGCGGAAAGCCCGGGGCCGAATGTCGGCAAACTGGTACCGAAAGTTCGTCAGACTGCATACTATCTGTATGGAATTTATACGGCTCTGACTCTTTTGGAAATCATTTCTCTTTACATTGCAGGAATGCCTCTCTATGACGCAGTATGTACATCCTTTACCACGACCAGTACCGGTGGATTTGGTGTGCGAAGCGCATCGATTGGCGCATATTCTCCCGCTATACAGAATGTAGTATCGGTCTTTTTGTTTTTGTCGGGAATGAATTATTATTTTTATTTTCTTCTATGGATCAAGCGATTCAAGGAAGCATTTTCCCTACAGGAGATTCGGCTTTATACTCTGATCTTCTTTAGTTCCATCGCCGTGATCGCCTTTGACCTGACACGAATCGGATATTCATTGGAAGAATGTATCCGGTACTCCGCTTTTCAGGTAGGCTCTATCATGACCACGGCCGGTTTTGCATCCGCCGATTTTGACACATGGCCTTCTCTTTCAAAGACCATTCTGGTCGTTTTAATGTTCATCGGAGGTTGTGCCGGCAGCACCACAGGCGGCATCAAGGTCATCCGGATCCTGACCTACTTAAAGACGATCAAAAAAGAGATCGCCCATCTGATCCATCCGCGCAATGTCAAGATCATCAAGATAGACGGAAAGCCGCTTGCGCATGACATACTTCGATCCACCAATGTATTTCTTGCCGTTTACATGATGATCTTCGTATGTTCCCTGTTACTGGTCAGTGTAGACAATCAGGATCTCATCACGAATTTCACGGCAGTCGCTTCCGCACTTGGCAACATCGGACCGGGGCTTGCCAAAGTCGGGCCGACCTGTAACTTTGACCTGTTTTCACCGTTTTCAAAATATGTTCTGATGTTTGATATGTTGGCGGGGCGATTGGAATTATTCCCATTATTGGTATTGTTTGCACCTTCTACCTGGCGAAGACGATAATTACCATTTAGCGCGCTGCACCCCTGATTTGTGCATCATCTTCCATCCGGAATCGATTTCATACCCCCACCTGTGTTTCATTTACAGGTGGGGTATTTTTCCGATCGTTATATCAGTTGATCCAGTCTCTCATATACATATTCCACGCTCTTTTTTCGCACATTATTTCTTCCGATGTCCCCGAATAGTTGCGTGGATGTATATGTTACTCCGGCAATATAAAATCCAAAGCAGACCATACCCACCGGTTTCTTTTCCGTCCCTCCGGACGGACCGGCCACCCCTGTGATTCCGACTCCGATCTGTGAGGAAGCCTCCTTTGCCACACCCTCTGCCATCTGGTATGCAACCTCTTCGCTCACCACTCCACATGCGGCGATCGTCTCCTCTTTCACTCCAAGATATTTCATCTTTGCGTCATTGGCATAGGTTACAAAACTGATATCGAACACCTTCGATGCGTCTGCCACATCCACCAATGCTGCTGCCGCCATGCCTCCGGTACAGGACTCAGCAAAGGAAATGTGAAATCCTTTTTTTATTAATTTCTCTACGACCTGCTCCTGCAGTGTTTTTGATGATTCTTTTTCTCTTTTATACAAAATATGCCACCTCCGTAATTAGTATTTACCGGTAATCCTGTTTCATCTTACCATATCTTCAATACTGTGTGTAGTTTTTTTGAATCTTATTATCTCCTGTTTATCAACGAAATTTTCGATCAGAAATAACTTGTTATTTTTCAACAGATTCGTTACAATATTCATGGTTTGAATTTTCCTGATCCGGAATGGATGAAATGACGCATGATTTTGTAAGCATTCCGAATAAAAGACCAATAAGCAAAAGAGGGAATCTCCGGTCGGCATATACGAATGCACTGTATTGCAGCAGACCGGAAACCATGAAAGGACCATACAATGTATAAGATAATAAAAAAAGACGGAACGGCGAAACGGGCTACATTTGAGACCGTACACGGAACAATTGAAACACCGGTATTTATGAATGTGGGAACGATAGCTGCGATCAAGGGGGCTGTGGCGACGACAGATCTGCAGGAGATTGGAACTCAGGTACAGCTTTCCAACACATATCATCTGCATGTACGACCGGGAGATCAGGTTGTGAAAAAGCTTGGCGGATTACATCAGTTTATGAATTGGGACAAGCCAATCCTCACGGATTCCGGAGGATTTCAGGTGTTTTCACTGGCGGGTCTACGCAAGATCAAAGAAGAAGGTGTCTATTTCAATTCCCATATTGATGGGCGCAAGATTTTTATGGGACCGGAGGAGAGTATGCAGATTCAGTCCAATCTGGCATCGACGATCGCAATGGCATTTGATGAGTGCGCGCCGAGTAAGGCGGACAGAGTCTATATTCAAAATTCTGTGGATCGGACGACAAGGTGGCTTGCCCGTTGTAAGACCGAAATGCATCGACTGAATACATTGGAGGATACCATCAACCGGAATCAACTCCTGTTTGGTATTAATCAGGGCGGAACCTTTGAGGATATCCGAATCGAACATGCAAAAACAATCTCGGATATGGATCTGGATGGCTATGCGATCGGAGGCCTTGCAGTGGGAGAGACACATGAGGAAATGTATCGGATCATTGAGGCAACCGTTCCGTATTTGCCGGAAGATAAACCGACCTATCTGATGGGCGTCGGAACACCGGCGAACATATTAGAGGCGGTGGACCGGGGAGTGGATTTCTTTGACTGTGTCTATCCGAGCAGAAACGGAAGGCATGGACATGTCTACACCAATCATGGGAAGTTAAATCTTTTCAATGCCAAATATGAACTGGATACGCGGCCTATCTCGGAGGAATGTACCTGTCCGACATGCCGGAATTATTCCAGAGCTTACATCAGACATCTGCTGAAAGCAAAAGAAATGTTAGGAATGCGACTTTGCGTCTTGCATAATTTGCATTTTTATAATAATATGATGAGTGAGATTCGTCAGGCGATTGAGGAAGGACGTTATCAGGAGTATAAGAAGATGCGTCTGGAAGGCTTTTTACAAGGTGAAGTCTGATGAGAAATGGATAACGATCTGAGACGATTATCCGGCAAATAACATAGAAAAGGAGTATTTATTATGGTAGCAATGTTTTTGGAACAGGCATCCGGACAGGCGGGTGGCTCGTTGGCGGTCTTATTACTTGAATGCGTAGCATTTTTTGGTGTAATCTATCTCATAATGATTCGTCCGCAGAAGAAAGAACAGAAAAAGATAGACGAACTGCGTAATTCCGTACAACCGGGTGACAACATCATGACGACCGGAGGTTTCTATGGCGTTGTGTTGGACATAGTGGATGATGACACGGTCATCGTTGAATTTGGAAACAACAAGAATTGTCGTATTCCAATGCACAAGAACGCCATTGCAGAAGTCGAGAAAGAGGATGTAGAAGAAGAAAGCGAGAAAAAAGAAGACAAGAAAAAGAAATAAATCATGCATTTTATCTTGTGCAATCTTTTATTTTGCCGAACGTTCTGATTCAGAGTAAATCGCAAAAAGAGTGTCAAATCCATGTGACTTGACACTCTTTTTTCTCGGCTGCAAGAATGCCGGAAGCTTGTTATTTGTGAGAATCCCAAATCATAGTTAACAGCTTTTCGGGAATGCGAAGGTTCCCGCGACCGACTCCGATTGAAATATCCGGTTTGACCGCTCCGTGAAAATCGGAACCGCCGGACACCAAAAGATTCCTGGAAAGTGCAATACTTCGAAGCTCCTGCGTCTGTCCCATATCATAGGTTGAGTAGTAGCATTCCATACCGGATAGTCCGAGCGGGATCAGATTATCCAAAAGGGCTTCTACCTCAGAGCGTGAGAAATGATAGGAGTACGGGTGAGCAAGTATCGCAACCCCTCCGGCTTTACAGATCATGGATAGAACATGTTCCGGAGTAACCTGTGGCTTTGGAAGGTAAAAGGTACATCCGATACCGAGATATTTGTCAAACGCTTCGTCTTTTGTCCGGCAAATTCCTTTTTCTACCAGAACTCTTGCAAAATGTGCTCTGGTAATGATACTGTTCGGATTGCCATGCTGCAATTCTTCCATCGTCAGGTCAATTCCGGCATCAACAAAATTTTGTACCATCTTTTTGTTGCGGTTGTCTCTTGCAATTTCCAGCTCTTTTAGTGCAGATAAAAATTCCGGATCTCTGTGATCAACAAACAATCCCACTATATGAATCTCCCGATTTCGGTAATAACAGGATAGTTCCGTACCCGGTATCACATCAATATCTTTAAATTGATCGGCATAGGCAATCGCCTGTTCCACACCGGCTACTGTATCATGATCGGTAAGGGCAAAATAGCGCAGTCCGGCCTCCCTTGCAAGATCCACCACTTCCTCCGGTGTGCAGGATCCATCCGATGCATTCGAGTGTACATGTAAGTCTATGTATTTCATACTGATATTCCTCCTGACTTTAGTATACAGCAAAGAATTAAAAAAAACATCAATTTCTTTCCAAAGTTTTTCCCAATTTGTAAAAGTCCATTGACGAACCAAACCATTTCATATAAAATAATCTTTATATATGTCTATCAACCATTTTTACGGAGGAAAATCATATGGCAGTCAAATATGTATTTGTTACAGGTGGTGTTGTTTGGAAAGGGAATCACTGCCGCTTCTTTGGGAAGACTTTTGAAAGCTCGCGGTTACAAGGTTACCTGTCAGAAGTTCGACCCTTATATCAATATCGATCCGGGAACCATGAATCCGATTCAGCACGGAGAAGTCTTTGTCACCGATGACGGAGCGGAGACGGATCTTGACCTTGGTCATTACGAGCGCTTTATCGACGAGAGCCTCAACAAGAAATCCAATGTGACCACCGGTAAGGTATATTGGAGCATTTTACAAAAAGAACGCCGCGGAGATTTTGGCGGGCATACCGTTCAGGTCATTCCGCACATTACCAACGAAATCAAGAGCCGTTTTTACCGCAATCAGGATTCCAGCGAGACCGAATTTGCTATCATCGAGGTGGGAGGTACCACCGGTGATATCGAAAGTCAGCCTTTCTTAGAGGCCATTCGTCAGTTCCAGCACACCATCGGACATGAGAACTGCATCATGATCCATGTCACTTTGATTCCTTATCTCAAGGCATCCGGTGAAATGAAGACAAAACCGACACAGGCCAGTGTAAAGAATCTTCAATCTTTCGGTATCCAGCCGGATATCCTGGTATGCCGTTCCGACTACCCGCTGGACGATGAAATGAAAGACAAAATTGCTCTTTTCTGTAACGTACCGAGCGAGAATGTCATTCAGAATCTGGATGTTGATGTATTATATGAAGTACCGCTCGCCATGGAGCAGGAGAAACTGGCCGATGCGGTATGTAAATGTCTGCATGTGGATTGTCCAAAACCGGATCTCGACGAATGGATCGCCATGATTGACCGTTGGAAACATCCGACCAAAAAAGTTAAGATTGCATTGGTAGGAAAGTATGTATCTTTGCATGATGCTTATATCTCCGTAGTAGAAGCATTGAAACACAGTTCCTTTGCTTTGAGCTCTGATCTGGAAATTCTATGGAAAGATTCGGAACTGTTAAATGACGAGAACGTGGCAGAAGAATTGAAAGATGCAGACGGCATCATCGTTCCGGGCGGTTTTGGTGATCGCGGAATCGAAGGCATGATCAGTGCGATTCGCTACGCTCGCGAGAACAAAGTGCCTTATCTCGGACTCTGCCTTGGTATGCAGCTTACCATTGTTGAATTTGCAAGACATGTGCTGGGATATCACGATGCTCATTCCACGGAATTCAATCCAAGCAGTGTACATCAGGTAATCCATATCATGCCGGATCAGGACGGTGTGACCGATCTTGGCGGAACCCTTCGACTCGGATCTTATCCTTGTGTGCTGAAAGAAGGTTCCAAATCTTATGCACTATATGGCAGCAAAGAGATTGCAGAGCGGCACCGGCACCGTTATGAAGTAAATAACGATTACCGCGAAGCACTCACTGCCCACGGTATGGATCTGGTGGGGCAGTCTCCGGACGGCCATATTGTGGAAATGATAGAGATACCGGAGCATCCGTGGTTTATCGGAACGCAGGCGCACCCGGAGTTCAAGTCCAGACCAAACAAACCACACCCGTTATTCAAGGGCTTTATTGAAGCCGCACTGGAATATCAGGAAAATCGCTAACAAAAATAGAACTGTCTATTCAGAAAAATCCTTCTGAACAACGTATATTACTTTGTTCAGAAGGATTTTCTTTTATTGGAGAGTTCACCGAATCCCTCCATGCAAAAACATTCGAAAATTATTCCTTTCTGTCATGCCCCATGATACGCGATATTCCGTAAGAATAAACCGCTCCTTTAGAAGATGTCGGATAACCCGGTTTCCTCTTTGGGTTCTGCTTTTTTATAATGTTGCGGAAGCTGCAAGTCACATTGTTACACTGTTCACAGTTATGGCACCCGCTTTCTTCCTTCTTTTCCTTATAATCTGCAGCAAAGATCACACTCTTTAATGGACGAAGCATACCATCCGTCTGCGTGATGAACAGATTCTGGAAAGCTTCCAGAATTCTTCTGATCTCTTCCGAATTGTCTGTTCCCCAAAAATGGTACTCTCCCATCCATTTTCCGGTCTCCCGAAATACCATTTCGTTCATTTTCTCATAGGACTTTGACAGAAATTCCATGGCAAAGCATTCCATACTGTATGCCAACAGCAAATTTCCTGACTCCGCCACCAGATTGGACAATTCATCAAACCGTTTTCCAAGGGTAACCACACTGACTGTCCCGTCTTCCCGATATTGAATCCCTGCTTCTATTGTAATCATTTCCACCAAAAAGCGTTCAGTCGCGACAAGCAGCTCTCTATCCTTCTCATCAAAATGAAACCGTCTGATAAACGAATCCATCGGGATTGCGTTCTGCTCGATTGAAAACCGATATTCTTTGCAATTCATTCTCTCGCCCTTTTCGTCCGTAATAATTTGTCTCAAAACTGCTTTCAGTTTAACATTTCTCATAAGGGAACGCAATACGGATTTGTCACATTCTAAATCAATGTCATTAAGTTAAGCCGGACGTTGCGGAACATGATATATGTTTTCCATTTCGGGCACGCTTTCGCTTAACTTTAAACGCAACGGTACTAAACTCATGACTCCTATGGTCGTCATTCGTTAAGTGCCGGCGTTTTGCAGATAGCCCTACATGGCAAAACATATATCATGTTCAGCAACTATGTATTGGTAAATTTTTAAGTGAATGACATTGATTCTGAATCGTTCCGTAAATTCAGGGTATACTATAAATAATAGATTATAGGTAATTGCGAAATTCCTTAGTATTGTGTATTAGATTGTACATATTGTACAGATTCCATAAACAGGTGCTTTGGAGCCGCCGGTACTTAATGAGCAGTTAACTGCGAATTTAGTACCGTTGCGTGCGACAAGCAGTGAAAACGTGCCTGTGATGGAACTGTATAATATGTACAATCTTTAAAATATAAACAAGGGGGCGCAATTACCTATAATAGATTATTTAGAGAGGTGACTATTATGGAATATCTGACGATTGTTTATCAGGCTTTATTTTCTCTTATCGCACTGTTCTTGTTGACAAAAATACTCGGCTACCGGCAGGTGTCCCAATTCAGCATATTCGACTATATCAACGGTATCACCATTGGTTCCATTGCGGCAGAGATGGCAACTGATCTGGAGGGTAATTATCTGAAACCCCTTCTCGCCATGATCGTCTATGCTGCTGCATTCGGAATTTTCTTAAGTCGTCTTTCCCAAAAATCCGTTTCGCTGCAACGATTGATTGACGGAAAGGCCATTCTGCTCTATCACAATGGAAGCCTTTACGATCAGAATCTTCGGAAAGCCAAAATCAATATCAATGATTTTCTGGTTGAGTGCAGGGTTGCCGGATACTTTGATCTGTCACAGATCAAGACCGCCATTCTGGAGCCAAATGGAAAGATCAGTTTCCTCCCCGTAACGGAAGACCGTCCCGCCACTCCAAAAGATCTCGGCATTCAACCGCAACAGGAGGAAATCTTTGCCAATATCATCATAGACGGAAAGGTGATGGAATATAATCTTAAACATGTAGGCAAGGATTTTAACTGGTTAAAACAAAAACTTGCCGGTCAGAACATCAACAAAACAGAGGATGTATTTCTCGCTATTTGCAACAAACAGGGCGACTTTTATGTCTATCCCAAACTACATCAGCTCATCGACAGAGATGTCCTGGATTGATTGCATAAAAATATTTTATAATGAAATTTATCAATGATTGTAGTATAATTGTGAAAGCATCATTTGTTTTTTACAATTACCAAATGATTCTATATCAAAAATATTATGAAATGAGGATAATGACATGAATATTGCAGAATGGCTGAAAGTTTTATTGCTGGGTGTTGTAGAAGGCTTTACGGAATGGCTGCCGATCAGCAGTACCGGACACCTGATCCTGGTTGAAGAATTTGTAAAATTAAATCAAAGCGATGCTTTCATCGAAATGTTCAACGTGGTCATCCAACTCGGCGCGATCTTAGCCGTCGTGGTTCTTTATTGGAATAAATTGTGGCCGTTTCATTTAAAGATCAATGCCCCGTCCAAAAGCTGGTTTGCGAATCCGGCAGAGGAGGGATTTGCCAAAAAAATACAGACTTTCGGCAACAACTACTGTTACATGGATAAAATCCTTCTTTGGATAAAGATCATTGTTTCCTGTCTTCCGGCCGCCATTGTCGGACTTCCGTTCGACGACTGGATGGAGGAACATTTACATAATGGAATCGTTGTCGCTTTGATGCTGATTCTTTACGGTATCTTATTTATCGTGATCGAGAACTATAACAAAACGCGCACGCCACGGGTCACCTCTTTGAAAAATCTATCCTTCAAGGACGGGTTAAAGATCGGTCTGTTTCAGGTACTCTCCCTGATTCCGGGAACCTCAAGATCCGGTTCCACCATCATTGGCGGTATTCTGATCGGGACATCCAGAGAGGTCGCAGCAGAGTTTACATTCTTCCTGGCAATTCCGATCATGTTCGGTGCCAGCTTTGTTAAGTTGCTAAAGTTCCTGCTAAAGAGCGGATTCGCATTTTCCGGAACAGAACTTGCCGTCTTACTTGTCGGTATGGCGATTGCATTCGGTGTATCCATCGCTGCCATCAAGTTTCTCATGGGCTATATCAAGAAGCATGACTTTAAGGTATTCGGATGGTATCGCATTGTGTTAGGCGTAATCGTACTGCTGTATTTTGGAGTTTTCCACTAATTTTACGTTTTTTAAATATAATCTCAACATCCAAAGGCAGCGACAAATTGTCAAAATCACATGATTATTCCATCAATATTTTACATATATCGTCTACTGTGATATCCCGTATTATTTTCTCAATTCCGCATGATGTCGTAATACTTTTTAGAAGCTCATCTGCTTCACCGCAAACAGATATACAGTATTCCTTTTTTTCAAAAAATACAATCGGCACGGTTTTTTCTTCTTCCCCAATGGGTTCCGCATAAGAAAGTCCCTGTTCCTGCCGATTGACACGGAATGACGACAACGGAATCCGCAAGCCTCTCCCGTCCCATTTAACATAAGCCTCCTTCATTGTCCAATATTCTAAAAAACGACGTTTTCTCTCCTCTTCCGTATCTGCACTTATCACATCTGTATATTCTTCTTCCCGAAAGAATTGCTTTGCGACTGATTTATAACGCTCCGTCTTTCTTTCTATATCGATTCCAACCGGTTTATCACTGATTGCAAGAACCGCATACTCTCCGGAATGTGACAGGTTAAACTCGATTCCGCCTGTCTTCTCCAAAAGCGAATCAGCTAACATCGGTTTTTCGTTTATTCCGTACTGATATCGAATATCCCGCATCGGAATATCCAACGTCTGACTGAGCCCGTATTGCATAAAAGCACTGCTGATCAAATAGCGTTCTCTCCGCTTTTCATCCTTCAATCGATAACATTTTTCCCGACGTTCCTGCGGCAAAATCTGTTCCAACAAAACCCTCCGGTCTCCGGGCAACGGCTCCGATTGAATTTGTATGATATAGCACTTTAACATATTCTACATCCTCTTATAAAAAATCATATTTTTTACACACTTTATTCACAATTTTCAAATATACTATGCCTTGTAAGAGCTTTTCATATATTGAAATCCTCTCCCCCTCATTGAAACGGAATGCATATCCTGCATTCCGTTTTTTTGTTAAAAAGAAGGCATCTCCCTCCGGTATCAGGGAAATACCTTCCTGTTCACATTTCAAGTCTCGCTCGCGAGACTTGGCGCCGGATTTGCGACCGCTTTAGCGGTCTTCCTCTGCAGATCCGTGCGCATCCTCGCGGAGCATATATCTCAGACGGGGATTGAACCCCGCCTGAGATAAGTTTGTTGCCCCTGCCTTCGTTCTGCTTAGAGGCGGGGGACATCTTCGTCTGAGATATATGCTGCATTGTGCAGATTATTCGTCAAACAATCCGTCAAAGAAATTCTTAAGAGCCTCCCATATCTTCTGGAAGAAATTCTTTGCCTGCTCTTTGTCAATCCCCATATCCTCTAACTTATTGAACATATCCTTTGCCTGTTCTCTCATGCTGTCGATATCGAGATCTAACTTGCTGATTTTTTTCATCAGTGAGATAATCGTCTGTTTCTCTTCTTCTGTCAGAGTAAGTCCTATCTGTTCTGCACCTTCATCTATCGCCTTGCTAATGGCCTCATCATTATCAAGCCCTTCTTCTACCACCTTTGCCTTGACAAAAGCAATCAATTCCTCAATATCTTCAGAATCAATATCCTCAGCCATCTGACTGGTGATGACCAACTCATTCACCGCTGTATCCATACTCTCTGCGGAGATTGTTTCCCCGGTAAGCTCTGCATATGCTTTCATCGCTCCAACCAAGGCTGCTGTTCCTGTGATCTCAAAAGGACCTGCGACAATAACATCCGCATCCTCTATCCCCGCTGTGATCAATGCATTCGTGTACATTCCCTTTGTACAATACGAAATATTCTTAGTCTCTACATTGATTCCGTCACCTTCATCTCCCAAAACCACAATAACGGAAGATAATGCCCTGCTACCGATTACGCTGTCATCCAGATAGTCACCAAGATACTTTTTCTCATCTGCATTCGTTATCTCACCAACCTTAAAATCTTCCAAATCCGTCTCCTCAATTCCCAACAGATTCATGACAGTTTTTTTCTCATCGGAACTTAAATCTGCACCAAATGAAACATATACATCCTTTGGATCTGCATCCTTCACTGCATCGGCTTTGACCTGTAAGCCGGCAACCGGCAAAGATAACAGCATTGTCGCTGTAAGCACTACACTTGTAAAACTCTTATAAAATCTTTTCATATTCTTTCTCCTTTTCTTATCCTTACATTGTCTTTAATCTCTTCTTTTCCCATTTCCGAGAATACGTGTCATATAATATAAAATCTGCATAATAGTAGTAATCAGCGCCGCAACATACGTCAAGGCCGCTGCCTTCAAAACCTTCTTCGCTCCTTTGTAATCTTCATTCTGAAAAAGTCCGCTGTCCCTTATGACCGACAGTGCCCTGCCGGATGCATCAAACTCCACCGGAAGCGTAACCAATTGGAACAATGCTACCAACGAGAACAACAGAATTCCAAAAAAGATCAGACTCTGACCAAATATATTTTCTGCAAACAAGCAACCAATCACAATCAGGAATGGTCCAAAACCGGATCCAAAATTACAAACCGGCAATATCGCATTGCGCAAGCGAATCGGTGTGTATTCCTCTGCATGCTGGATCGCATGCCCTGCCTCATGCGCTGCAACTCCGATTGCACCGATAGAAGTGGAATTATACACAGGTGCAGACAAACGGATCACATTATCTCTCGGATCGTAATGATCCGTCAAATCCCCTTGAATTGGCTCAATGCGGACATAGGTAAGTCCATTTCGATCAAGCACCATCCTTGCCATCTGCGCTCCGGTCATTCCTCGGGAATTCTGTATCTTATTGTATTTGCTGAAAGTTCCCTTTACCTTGAGCTGTGCATACAGACCTAAGATCAGCGCCGGAAGCATAAAGATTAAATAATATAAATATCCATATCCGTACCCGTATCCGTATCCATATCTCATCGTCAAGAACATACCATCACTCCCTTCTTTGTAGCAGTATATTTAAAATATGTGTCTATTTTGTGTTGTCTATCCTAAAACTTTCTTAAACTTTTTCAAATTCATTTCATATCCGACATATAGCCGAGGTCAACGTGTATATCTGTAATATAATTGCCCGGAATCTCCTTAAGACTCTGTTCAATCTTCTCTTTCATCAGAGCCGGACTGTATTCACTGTCATAAGGCATTACCGCGTCAAACATTAACCGGATACCATCCTTCTCCGATATCAGATGAAAATCATGAATCGTCATATCACTGTCGATTGCTTTCACCTTCTGCATTACCATTTCTTTCACCCGTTTCGTTTCCCCGTTATCAGCTTCCGACGGATCCATATGTATAACGGTCACACAGGACAATGCTGCATTTATTCTTTTTTCTATGCGGTCAATCCCTGCATGAGCCTCGTATACGCTGCACTCTCCCGGCACTTCTACATGAAGCGAAAGAAGGCGTCTTCCCGGCCCGTAATCATGTACGATCAGGTCATGATAACCCTGTACCATGTCATCGGACATTACAATTTCTTCAATCTGTTTTATAACCTTTTCATCCGGTGCAGTGCCGATTAAAGGATTCATGGTTTCCTTTGCCGTCCGGTATCCGGTATAAAGAATAAACAAAGACACTAAAGCACCCGAACATCCATCTGTATTCACAGAGGTAATATGCAGGATTACCATAGATAACAGAACCACCGTGGTGGCAATCACATCTGACATGGAATCTTTTGCCGTTGCTTCCATAGCCACCGAACCGATTTTCTTTCCTATTTTATGATTATAAAATGCCATATAGACCTTAACCAGAATGGAGACCAACAGAATTACAAATGTTAATATTCCTGTCTCAATCGTTTCCGGATGAAGAATCTTTGCTATGGAAGACTTAAACAGTTCCAATCCCATCATCAAAATTGCCAGAGCCACAATCAATCCCGCAACATACTCATATCTTCCATGTCCAAACGGATGTTCCGAATCCGGTCTTTTCCCCGCAAGCAAAAAACCAAGTAATGTAACTACCGAAGAAGCCGCATCCGAAAGATTATTCCACCCGTCTGCGATCAGTGCAACTGATCCGCAAAGCCCCCCTGCCACGTACTTTCCCGCAAACAGACACAGATTGAGCAATATGCCCACTATACTGCAAAGCGTCCCGTATGCCTTTCGCATTGCCGGACCTTCTTTATCTTTTATAAAAATTTTGGAAAGAAACGTCAGCATTCACGCTTCCCCTCCTATTCAATCGGAATCTTTAGACAATTGCAAACCTCAAATTATAAGTTATGGAAGTGGTTCTATTCCGGCAATCAAAGCAGCTGCTTTTGAATGTCAGAAAGTGCTGCATCTTCCATTTCATGTTCCAGTGCAGGAAGTTCCTCTCCGTATTTACGCGCATAGGCAATTCCCAACAGCTCATCGGCAATTCTCGCATTTTTGGGAAGAAGCGGTCCATGGGAATAGGTTGCAAACACATTCTTGTAACGTGCCCCCTCTGTTCCATCCTCTCCGTTGTTGCCAAATCCCTTGACAATCTTGCCCATCGGTTTCACACCATCACCCAGCCATGTCTGCCCGTTATGATTTTCGAACCCAACAACCTGAAAGGTCTCTCCATTCTCTCTCGTGTATTCATATATGAAATTCCCAATCATTCTCTTATCGGACGCTGTCGTATATACATCAATTCCTCCCAGAAAATCCACTCTGGTTCCGTCTGCCGCCTCATAATATTTGCCAAGCATCTGATATCCGCCGCAGATTCCCAAAATCACTGTTCCCTTTTCAATCTCATTTTTTAACCACTCTGCCTTGTAAGCAAACAGATCCTTGACCAGCAGTTCCTGCTCAAAATCCTGTCCGCCACCGATAAAAATAATGTCATAGTCCTCTGACGTCTCTATTTCGCCAAAGGAAAGTCTTGTCACTTTCGCATCAATTCCACGCCACTGAAGCCTTTTCTCCATGGTTCGGATATTTCCGTTATCTCCATATAAATTTAATATATCATAGTATAAATGACAGATGTGCAGATATCTTCTATCACCCATGTTTTCTTTCCTCCATCGTCTGTCGATATTTCCCTATCGTCTT
>CAJOMI010000085.1 GCA_905235545.1 uncultured Lachnospiraceae bacterium
GATACCTCCCCTGATTGCAAACTGTCCAACTCCGTCCACCCAGTCTTCACGTTCATATCCGAGTGCAACAAGTTCTTTTTTTATCTGATCCAAATTAAGTGATTGTCCCACACGAAATGTCAAGATATGATTCCTGATTTCTTCTAACGGGACAACCTTATTGAGCAATGCATCGATTGAAACGACCACTGTCGAAATACTGCCTTCTATAATTCCCCTGATGACTTCCATCCGTTGCCGCAAGATCGTATGTCCATGAATATCTGCGCTGTAGAACAATACGTCTTTCGCCGGGTAATACAGAATATTCCTGTCAAAAAAACTGTACGATTCCAATATTTCTTTCGCCCGTTCTTCACTATAGGTGACGATCAGTTTAACCCGGCCGGCGCCCAGACAATTTATGGTATAATATCTGGCATACCCGTCTGTACCGGTGATCTCAATCGGCATCTTTCCTTTTTTCTTTGCCTTTTCATATTGACTCTCAAGTTGTGACAACCTGAATGGTGCATTTAACGTTTCCATTTATATATCCTTTTATTTACCGTTATATTCATTCATGGCCTGCGAAATCCCATCCGTCAATACCATCGCCGCTGCCCTGCAGGCTTTATCATATCCCGCCTCCATAAGAGGCTGTTCCTCTTTTACAAATGCGGACAGTACATAATCCGCCAGATCCATCTTAGGTGGTTTCATCCCTACTCCCAATCGAATCCTCGGAAATGCATCTGTTCCCAGATGTTGTATGATATTTTTCATGCCATTGTGTCCTCCGGCACTTCCTTTCTCCCGAATACGCAGTCTTCCGACATCCAAATTGATGTCATCATAAATAACAATCACATCTTTCGGTTCAATCTTGAAATAATCTGCAACCGCCGCCACACTTTCTCCACTCAGGTTCATATACGTCATCGGTTTCAACAAGATTACTTTTTGTCCTTCCATGATTCCTTTCCCGTAAAAACCCTTATGCTTCGCAGTATCCAATGGTATATTATATTGTTCTGCCAGCCGATCGATTACCTCAAATCCGACATTGTGCCTGGTTCCCTCATATTTTGCAGTGGGATTACCTAATCCTGTTATTAATTTCATATCAACGTCCTCGCAAAATCTTCTCTGCTTCTTTGAGCTGTTCCGGCGAATTGACTCCCTTCGTCTCATCTACATCATCGATCACCAAAGTTGATACCTCTCCCAGACCTTGTGACTTGATGATTTCAATCGTATCCGTCAGATAATATTCTCCCTGGTTATTGTCATTCTTTAAAAGCTTAAGCGCCTTGGTAAGCGCATTGGAATTAAACACATACATACCGGCGTTTATCTCATTCACCCGTTGTTCTTCATGCGTTGCATCCTTCTGTTCCACAATCTTGACAAATTTGCCCCAACTGTCTTTAATGATTCTGCCATATCCGGTCGGATTCTCTACTTCTGCCGTCAGTACAGTAACTGCATTTCCCTCATCAATATGCATATCCACTAATCTCTTTAATGTCTTACCTGTAATCAACGGCGTGTCTCCGCAAAGTACCATAGTAATTCCGTCTTTCCCTATGAACTTCTCTGCACATTTCACTGCATGACCGGTTCCTAACTGTTCTTTCTGGACGACATAATTTACTTTATCCCCCACTACCTTTTTCACCTGATCCGCTCCGTATCCTACCACCAGACAAATATCGGATAATTCTGCCCCCGCTTCATGCGCCGCCTCAATCGAGTATTCTACCATCGGTTTCCCCAATGCTTCATGTATCACCTTCGGTAATTCTGATTTCATTCTGGTTCCTTTTCCCGCTGCTAGTATCACTGCTTTTACTTTTTCCATCGTGATTTTCCTCCTTATCCAATACCGCATTCTACGTTCCTCTTATCATGTTGCCTGCCGGCTCCATGTTATTATCCGCATACTGTCGGTTCGTGCAGGCACGAATGCCGCAATGCTCATTTTATCACGTCCTTCTGTTTTTTTCCAGTTTTTTTATCAATGACAAAATACATACGAAAAAGAAGTTGCCACGAATCTGTAACAACCTCTTTCTCCCGAATCCCCAATACATATTCCGGTTGGTGACGATACCTTGCACCTTCCTATTCTTCCGCAGCTTCTTCCTCTGCCAATACCTTCTGATATTCTGCCAATATCAATGACTGCACCCGTTCTCTCGTATTCTGATTGATTGGATGTGCAATATCTCTGTAATCCCCATCTGCTGCCTTGCGGCTTGGCATTGCAATAAATAAACCTTTTTCCCCTTCAATCACTTTAATATCATGAATTGCAAATTCATTATCCAAAGTAATCGATACAATCGCTTTCATTTTCCCCTCTTTTGTAACCTTCTTAAGTCTGATATCTGTTATCTCCATATATTTGCACCCCTTTTTAAAATTTTAACCTTAGCTCTCCAGAAAAGGACTTACAAAGCATAGCGGAAATTCTTTTCCACTACCACTTTTATCTTACCCTGCTCTCCTGCATGTACGGTTCCTGCCCGCAATGTATCATGACTCTCCACAATACAATTCTCAATGACTGAATTATCCCCAATATGCACGTCATTCAGTATAATGGAATTGCGGATCACACAATTATTGCCGATATAAACCTTCTTGAAAACAATGGAATTCTCTACGGTACCATTCACAATGCATCCACTTGCAATCAAGCTGTTATTTACCACCGCATCCCCATTATATTTTGCAGGTGGTAAATCATCAACCTTTGAATAGACATCCGGATACTCGCGGAAGAAATAATCTCTGACATCTTTCTTCAGGAAATCCATATTGGTTCTGTAATACGCATCAATCGTTCCAATATTGCTCCAATAAGAATCCATTTTATAAGCATAAAGCTTCTTCACGTTCTTATACCGGATCAGGATATCCTTTACAAAATCTTTTCTCCCTTCTTTTGCACATGTCTCCAACAATTCGATCAATTGTCTCCTTCGGATAATGTAAACCCCGATTGACACCGTAGAAGACTGCGCTACCAGCGGTTTTTCTTCAAAGTCCGTAATCCGCATATCATCGTCATATTTGATATTACCAAAACGACTAATATCTTCTTCAGAGGGATCCAGGTCTTTGCAGACTACCGTAATATCTGCACCTTTGTTGATATGCTCTTCCAGTACTTTATTGTAATCAAGCTTGTACACCCCATCCCCGCTTGCAATCACCACATATGGTTCATGACTGTCTTTCAAAAAAGCAATATTCTGATAAAGTGCATCCGCTGTGCCTTGATACCAATAACTGTTCGTCGTAGTGATGGTAGGTGTGAACACGTACAGTCCACCCTGCTTTCTTCCAAAATCCCACCATTTGGAAGAATTTAAATGCTCATTCAAAGAACGGGAATTATACTGCGTGATGACACCGACTTTTTGAATATGGGAATTCGTCATATTACTCAGCGCAAAATCAATCGCGCGATAACTTCCTGTGATCGGCATCGCTGCAACAGCTCTTTTCGCTGACAGTTCTCCCATCCGACTGCTGTTACCACCTGCTAAAATTACTCCGATTGCTCTCATGCTAAATCACCTACCTTTATTAAACTAGAACCACTTGCAAGCAATCCATCCGGATATTCATCCGGAACAGTAGGTCCGAATATAGCTGTATTTTTACCAATCCTGACATCATCCGGAATAACCGAATTCTCGCCTATGGTAACCAGACCATAGGAATAGATATGCGGTGCTTTCTCATTCGGTGCCTCTTCACCAACTCCCAATTCAACATTCTTACCAATCTGAACATTCTCTGCAATGATGGAACGATCGATCACTGCTCCTTCACCGATGACGGTTCCATTCATAATAATGGAATCCTTGATCACTGCACCTTTTCCGATGGTGACGCCGGAACCAATGACACAGTGATCCACTTCACCGTATACTTCTGTTCCTTCTCCGATGATACTTCCCGTCACAACGCCCATCTCATCGATATACTGCGGAGGCAGAATATCGCTGGTTGTGTAGATTCTCCAAAACTCCTCATATAGATTAAATTCCGGAATGATATCGACCAGCTCCATATTGGCTTCCCAATAAGAACCCAATGTACCAACATCCTTCCAATATCCCTTAAAATCATACGCGATTACTTTGGCACCATTCTCATGGCAATGCGGAATCACATGCTTACCAAAATCACAGGACGGAACATCTTTCAATTCCTTTAAAGCAGCCTTTAAAACGCTCCACCTGAAGATATAGATTCCCATAGATGCCTTATTACTCCTTGGCTTCTCCGGCTTCTCCTCAAACTCCTGAATCACTCCGTTCTCATCCGTGATCACAACACCGAACCGGCTAGCCTCCTCCATCGGCACCTCGTATGTAGCAATCGTAATATCAGCATCCAATGCCTTATGCGCATCTAACATTAATTCATAGTCCATCTTGTATATATGATCCCCTGACAAAATCAGGACATATTCCGGATTATAATACTCAATATATTCTAAATTCTGGTATATCGCATTCGCTGTACCTGTATACCACTGACTATTCGTACTCTTTTCATACGGTGGCAGAACCGTTACGCCACCCAAATTACGATCCAGATCCCACGGAATACCGATCCCAATATGCTGGTTAAGTCGTAATGGTCTGTACTGCGTCAATACACCAACCGTATCAATGCCTGAATTGATACAATTGCTGAGGGGAAAGTCAATAATCCTATACTTTCCTCCAAACGCGACAGCGGGTTTTGCAAGTCTGGAAGTCAATACACCCAATCTGCTTCCCTGTCCACCAGCCAATAGCATCGCTATCATTTCCTTTTTTATCATACTGTCACCCCTTTACGCAAGTAATATGTTACATTATAACATTGAACGGGGAAAATTGAAATATTTTTTATGCAAATTTACAAATTTTTTATATTTTGAACAGTTTTGTTTTAAAAATCATGAAATTCAGTTGTTTTTTTGAAATTTATTGTCACTTTTTACCGTATGATTTATAAAATTCACACAAATGCAAAATACAATGAATCCTCCATCTTAGCTATGGAAGATTTTCGGATAATAGCGTATAATATGACGAGAGGAAACCATTTCAGACCATCAATTCAACTTCAAGGAGGATCAATCAATGAATATTATACAGATAAAAGAAATAAATCAAAACTATAAAGAATACGCCGACCGCGAGATTCAGATATGCGGATGGGTAAGAAGCAACCGCAATTCCAAAACATTCGGATTTATCTCAATCAATGACGGAACTGCATTCTCTCCGATACAGGTAGTCTATTCGGACACTTTAAAAAACTTTACTGATATCAGTAAACTCAATGTCGGTACCGCACTGATCGTTACCGGCATTCTGACGCTGACGCCGGATGCCAAACAGCCCTTTGAGATTCAGGCATCCGAAATTGTGGTAGAAGGCAGCAGTCCTGCCGATTATCCTCTGCAAAAGAAGCGTCACAGTTTCGAATATCTACGCACCATCTCTCACCTGCGTCCCAGAACAAACACCTTTCAGGCAGTATTTCGCGTTCGATCGCTTGCAGCCTATGCCATTCATAAATTCTTTCAGGAACAGAATTTCGTTTATATTCACACACCGCTTATCACGGGAAGTGACTGTGAAGGTGCCGGTGAGATGTTTCAGGTTACAACATTAGATCTTGCCAATCTCCCGCGCACCGAATCCGGAGCGATCAACTACCGGGAAGATTTCTTTGGCAAAATGACTTACCTGACCGTCAGCGGACAGTTAAATGGCGAGACCTACGCACAGGCATTTCGCAATATCTATACCTTCGGTCCAACATTTCGTGCCGAGAACTCCAACACAACAAGACATGCCGCCGAGTTTTGGATGATTGAACCGGAGATCGCATTTGCCGATCTGACAGATGATATGGAGCTTGCCGAATCCATGTTAAAATATGTCATTCGCTATGTTTTGGAAAATGCAGAAGAAGAAATGCAATTTTTCAACAGTTTTGTGGACAAGGAATTGCTCAACCGGTTAAATCATGTCATAAATTCTTCCTTTGCACATGTCACTTATACCGAAGCCATCTCTCTTTTAGAACCGCACAATAATCAGTTTGAATATAAAGTACACTGGGGATGCGACCTGCAGACCGAGCACGAACGCTATTTGACCGAAACCATTTTTAAATCTCCTGTATTTGTAACCGATTATCCCAAAGAAATCAAAGCATTCTATATGAAGCTGAATCCGGATCAAAAAACGGTTGCTGCAATGGATTGTCTTGTCCCCGGAATCGGGGAAATCATTGGCGGAAGTCAGCGAGAAGACGATTATAACATTCTTCTGACACGCATGAAGGAATGTGGATTACGGGAGGAAGATTACCGGTTTTATCTGGATCTTAGAAAATACGGTTCCACCCGCCACGCCGGTTTTGGCCTGGGATTTGAACGGCTCATCATGTATATCACCGGTATGAGCAATATTCGGGACGTTATTCCGTTTCCGAGAACCGTCCGGAATTGTGATCTGTAGATAGAACAAAGAGTCGCTTGCGACTCTTTCGCGCCCGAGCGGTATTGCGAAGCAATTAACTTCTTCTCCGCGAGGTGCGCATCCCGCGGAGCGTTTTACTTGAAGTTTCCTATAAAGTAAAAAACGAACCCCATATTGGAATAACAGTTATGTATTCTTATATGGGGTTCGGATTTTTTAATGGTCAAAATGATGCTATCTTAAAAAGTAATATCGGGAACGAGATCTACTCCGGCAAACTTCTGCATTGCCTCGTATATCTCCGGGTAGTCTCTTTTTAAATGAACCGGTTTGAAATCAAAATCCACAAAGCAATGCTCACTGCTTGCTTCATTATGGAGAACTTTAAAATCCTCTGAATATATCCGATAGTGCATCTCAAACTTAACACCATGAAATTTCACGAGTTTCGGGATAATACAGATTGTATCCCCAAACCTCGCCGGACTTCTATAGTTACAACTGACTCCCAAAACAGGGATCATAATCCCCTTTTTCTCTATCTCCGTGTAATCGAGCTGTAGCTGTCTTAAAAAATCCATACGACATTCTTCCAGATAACGAATATAATTGGAATGATGTACTACCTGCATCTTATCTGTCTCATAATAATGAATCTGCCGTTTAAATACCTGATACTGCTCCATCTTATTCTGTCATTCCCTTCCTGTAAGTGTTTTAGAAATCCATTATTTCAAAATTCTCATCAAATTTCATAGATGCCTGAATATACTCATTTCCATCTGCATCCTCCCGAATATCCTCATCCTTTTCGGACTTTTTAACAGGATCCGTATTTTCTTCTACAGACTGTGCATCTTCCCCGCTTTCTTTCGGATCCGTATTCTCCTCTGCATGCAAGATCTCATATTCCATCTCGTCTACCGACTCAAATTCATCCTCAAATTCTTCCTCAAATTCTTCCTCATAATCATCCACATACTCAATCTCGTATTCCTCACCGTCTTCTAACTCATCCTCTGTCACATATACAATTTCGTACTCTTCCTCTTCATCCTGCGCATCGTCCATTCTGCCTTCACGCACAGCCTTTCCCATGCCTTCCTGTTTCATTTTCTGAACCGTTACGCGAAGCGCATCTCTTTCTGCTTTCATCTCTTCCAAAGCCTGTGTCGCCTGAAGCGCCTTTTCTTCCGCCTGTCTGGTTCTCTCTTCCTGTTCTTCCTGCAAATCCAGGCTCAACTGTACGCTTCCGTCATCATATTCATCGGAGTTCATCCGTTTCTTCATTCTTGCATTATATAATTCTTCTGACAACAATTGACTGATCTCCAGGATCTGCTGTCCTCTGTCCTCTCTGTCCATCTCCTGCAGTTCGTCCATCAGTTCTCTCCGATTGTTTGTAATGGTATCCACTTTCTCTTGCAGAACTTGAAGAATGATTTCATAATCTCCCCGAATATTTTCATACGCTTCCGTAATCAGTTGATCCACTTCCGACAACATCTCGTCCGTGTAAATCAGAGAGGCTGCGTATATCTCATTGGCATTCCCCAAAGCATGTTTTTCCTCATCCCGTAGCATATTGTAATCAATTGGAGAAACCTTCGTCGTCCGTTTGCTCACGCGCATACGACTAGCGGAATGTTCTGCCTGATAAATAATTTGTTCTGCTTCCTTCTTCGCATCATTCAGGATCTTGCCCTTGCGATCGTTTACTTCGCGATATGTTTTAATCTCTATATCCATCTGCTGTTCCAACTCGTTCAAAAGGGATTGTACATCCTCCTTGCGAACGGTTACCAATCCGGAAGTTAAGGGAACCGGTGAAGCATTGTTCATAATCGTTTGTAATCGGTTTATAATATCTTTGGTTCTGCTTTTATCAGCAATTGTTGCCATTGCAATATCCTCCTGCTTTCTCCTTTGCATCTTAAATCATTACTTAACATTACTATTTTAACAAACAAGTCAGAAAGCTTCAATCAAATTCTTTCATTTACATGAAATCCGCTTTTCTGACGCCGAAACATTTAGTCCAAAACCGGTTTTACACAGCGTTCTAATATTCCTTTCATGTATGCAATTGCTGTCCCGTAATTGGTAAAAGGAATCTTTTGGTCAACCGCGCTCTGCATGCGATG
>CAJOMI010000086.1 GCA_905235545.1 uncultured Lachnospiraceae bacterium
GCATATTATTGTTTCTGTGACAAAGAAAGACTTGACAATCTGACAGAGGAAGTAGTGGACGGAAAGTCTGTCCGCAAGTATGACAAGCATTGTCTGCATCTGAGCAAAGAGGAAGTGGAGGAGAAACTGGCATCCGGTATTCCTTATGTCATTCGTCAGAATGTGCCGGAAGAGGGAGAGACCAGTTTTGAGGATGAATTGTACGGAACCATCACGGTACCGAATTCCGAGTTGGATGACATGATCCTTATCAAATCGGACGGATATCCGACCTACAATTTTGCCAATGTGGTGGACGATCACCTGATGGGTATTACACATGTTGTACGTGGTCAGGAATATTTATCCTCATCACCGAAGTATAATCTTCTTTATCAGGCATTTGGATGGGATGTACCGGCGTACATTCACTGTCCGACCATCACAAACGAGGAACATCAAAAGCTTTCAAAGCGAAGCGGACATTCTTCTTACGAAGATTTGTTGGAACAGGGCTTTCTGACAGAAACCATCGTCAATTTTGTGGCTCTATTGGGATGGAGTCCGGAAGACAATCAGGAGATCTTTTCTTTGGAGGAATTGGTAAAGGTATTTGATTATCATCATATATCCAAGTCTCCGGCGGTCTTTGATATGGTGAAGCTTAGATGGATGAACGGCGAATACATCAAGAAGATGGATTTTGACCGCTTCAAAGAACTGGCACTCCCTTATGTACAGGAAGTGATCACGAAAGATGTGAAGATCGACGCGATCTTAGAGCTTGTTAAGACACGTATCGAAGTATTTCCGGATATCAAAGATCATATTGATTTCTTTGAAGAATTGCCGGATTATGATATTGCGCTCTATACGCACAAGAAGATGAAGACGAATACAGAGAATTCTTTAGAGATTCTGAGGGAAGAATATGAAATCTTAAAGAATGTCGAGGATTGGACCATAGATTCTCTTCATGATACCCTGATGAAGTATATTGCGGACAAGGGGATCAAGAACGGAACCGGTCTGTGGCCGGTGCGTACAGCGGTTTCCGGTAAGCAGATGACACCGGGTGGTGCGTTTGAGATTATGGATATCCTTGGGAAAGAGGAATCTTTGCGACGCATCGAAATTGGAATTGCAAAACTTACAGAGGCAAATGCGTAATCAGATGCAGTTTACAGATATGTGAGCGAGGACAATAGGATCGAGCAGGCTTTTAGCCTGCTCGATTCAGATTATAGATAGGCGATTGCGAAACTACTTATTATACTTGTATCTATTGTGCATATTTTATAGTTCCATCGAAGACACGTGCGCACTCTGTCTCCGGCGTAGTGGTACTAAATTCGTGTTACACACTCATTAAGTACCAACGCCTGCGCCAAGGTCTGCTTATGGAACTCTATAATATGCACAATAAATAAGATGTAAGTTGAAGTTTCGCAATCGCATAAGATTATGGAGATACGAAGGGGAGACAAGATGTCGGATTTTAATGATGGACAATTAAGGGCGATTCATCATGTAGAAGGTCCTATGATAGCTTTGGCGGGGCCGGGCTCCGGAAAGACAACGGTTATGGTACATCGCATTCGATACCTTATAGAAGAGGCGAAGATACGACCGGATCATATATTGGTGATCACGTTTACCAGAGCAGCGGCGAGAGAGATGGAAGAACGTTTTTATACGCTGACAGACGGCAGGCACGCTTCCTGTACATTTGGGACATTTCATTCAATCTTTTTTTATATTTTAAAGATGGCTTATGGCTATCGTTCGGGAGATATTCTTTCGGAAGATGAAAAATTTTCTATGATTCGTGAAATTATCCAAAAGAAACAACTTGACTATGAGGATGAAGAAGAACTGGTATCCGGTGTGATCCGTGAGATTGGCATGATGAAAGGAGATATGATCGAATTGGATCATTTCTATTCGGCCTGTCTGGGGGATGATATATTCCGGGAGATCTATCGGGAGTATGAGGCGAAAGTTGCCGCCATGGGGAAACTGGATTTTGATGATATGATGGTTTATTGTTATGAATTGTTGCAGGAACGACCGGACATCTTACAAAATCTTCAGAAACGCTATTCCTATATATTGGTCGACGAGTTTCAGGATATCAATAAGATACAATATGAGATTACTAAGATGCTGGCAGGACCGAAGAAAAATCTCTTTATCGTGGGAGATGACGACCAGAGTATCTACGGCTTTAGGGGAGCAAAACCGGAGATTATGCTGCATTTTAAAGATGATTTTCCGAATGCGGTCACCACGCTTTTGGATATAAATTACCGGAGTACCCGCAATATAGTTGAGGGCTCGATTCGTTTGATTTCTGCCAATCAGACAAGATACGATAAAAAAATAGTCAGTGACAAGGGATACGGAGAACCGATTCATCTGCATCATATAAATACGCTGCAGGAAGAAAATACACATATACTGCAGATGATCCGGACATATCAAAAACAGGGAATCGATTATTCGGATATGGCTATTATTTTAAGAACCAATATACAATCCCGCTCCATTGCAAATAAATTGATGGAATATAATATACCGTTCCAGATTCGGGATAAAGTCCCCTGTATTTACGATCATTTTACCGTGAGGTATCTGCTTGATTACGTTCGCGCGGCTATGGGAATCCGCGATCGCGCATTGTTTCTTCGCATTTTGAATAAACCGAACCGCTATCTTTCAAGAGAACTCCTGCAGGAGCCGATCGTGAATTTTGAACAGATGCGCGCTGAGGCCTTGGAAATGAAAAAAGAATGGGCTGCCTGGCGCATTGATCAATTCGAGTATGAGCTTAAGATATTGGCAGGTCTCAAACCGTTTGCGGCGGTGAATTTTATCAGAAAGGCAATCGGGTATGACGAATATTTGAGCGAGTATGCGGAGTACCGCCATTTGAATGCCGATGATCTGTTAGGTGTTTTGGATGAAGTTCAGGAGTTATCCAAACAGTATAAGACGTATGGTGACTGGTTTGATGGCATAGATCGCTACAGAGAGGAATTCGAACGCCATATAAAGACAAATGCAAAGGAAAATAAAGATGGTGTCGTTATTACCACGATGCACAGTGCAAAAGGGTTGGAATTTGAGGTTGTCTTTATTCCGGAAGCAAACGAGGGAATGACGCCATACAAGAAAGCTGTGAAACCGGAGGAAATTGAAGAAGAGCGCAGAATGTTCTATGTGGCAATGACGCGGGCAAAGGAGTATTTACATATCTATGAGGTAAGGGAATATTATAACAAAGAACTGGAGCCGTCCCGTTTTCTGGAACCATTGTGTAAAGAACCGATGTAGAATTCGTCAAATCGAATGGTATATAATATGCACAATAGATTCAGGTATAAGAAGGAGTTTCGCAAATGTATATTATATATCATCCGATAAAAGATGATTCAGATTTACAATTCCGGCTCCCTGCATATTATAGGGAAGATAAGGGACGGTGTAGGCGGATTCCATCAACCGGATCTTAATCCGGTCATTCGAAAGGTTCGGCCTTTGTTGTAACAGGAGCGCACAAATGCCACTGATAAAGGGTACGGACATAGAGGTACCGTTTTTGATACTATACCCGCCACCGGTTTTTGTACTGAGAATATGATATCCGGGAGCTACAAGTTCCGGCTTTGTGATATAGGGAAGAAGCGGCCCGGCAGAGGAAAAATGCTTTCCGTCATAAGAGCCTACGGTTATGACTTTTTTACAGTTACCGGGAGCAGTGATGGTATTTGGGGAGGGACCGTTATTTCCGGCAGAACAGCAGACGGTGATGCCGGCTTCCCATAATCTGGTCACCCACATATTCAGACGGTTTTGTTCTCTGTTTAATTCCGCAGTGGTTCCGCCGATTGAAATATTTACGATTTGTATATGATAAAGGTCTTTATGGGTGAGAATCCATTTGATTCCGTCTATAAAAATATCAGTTGAACCGTTTCCAAGGCGGTCTAACACTTTTAGACTTACAATGTTACATTCGCTTGCAATTCCGATACGGGAGGATGCGAGAATTCCTGTCACATGTGTGCCGTGAGAATAATCATCGTAAGGGGAGGATTGACCGGAAATGAAATCTTTGAAGGCAAGGATACGATTTGGTGAAAAATCGGGATGATAAGATAAGCCGGAATCCATTACGGCAACCGTTATATTTTTTCCTGTTATACCGCGTTTATGGAACAAAGCTGCACCGGATACGGATGCAGGTATTTTCGGAGAAGAAGACAAGGAGGTCACCTCAGCTCTTTACAAATAGATGTTGAACGATTATAGTTATATTATATGTAGCAGATGTAAAAAGGCGACTGCAATCCGAATGTTGATGCAGTGCGGGAGGGGATACTATGATCAAGAGAAATATACGAAGGGAATTCGATTCCATTCGGAATGAACTGGATATGAACCTGTCTAATAATTACAAGGATCTGGCGCAGGATGCGCTTCGAAAATTGAAAGAGACGGTAGATACTTATTACAAAGATGGAATGCTCAAGGACAAGGACTATAGCAAATTGAAAGCGATTGTGGATGACTATTCCGTCAAGATGGCAGATTATCATCACTAGAAGAGGAGATTGATTGTGAAAGGTTGGAATAAGAGGATATGGTTTGGACTGCTGTTTATGCTGATCGGTATCAATGAGATGACGGGCTGCACGAACAATACGGGAGGGCAGAAGGAATTTGAAAATACGGATAAGATCGCGATCGTCACGACTATTTATCCGATGTATGATTTTACAAGTCATATTGCCGGTGATCAGGCTGAGATCATCAATCTGGTTCCTGCGGGAACGGAACCCCATGATTTCGAGCTTTCCACCGGAGATATGAAGCTTCTGGAAAAGGCGGATGTCTTTATCTATAACGGTGCCGGAATGGAACACTTTGTGGATAAGACGTTGGAAGCATTATCCAATGATAATCTGATCGTAGTGGAAGCGGCTGAGAAGATTAAGACGTTGGAGTCTGAAGATGGGACGGATCCACATACATGGCTTAGTGTACAGAATGCAATGACGGAGGCAGAGACGATCAAGGATGCGCTGGTAAAAGCCGATGCTGCACATGCCGATTATTACGAAGCGAATTATCAGGAATATCGCATACAGTTAGAAAAATTGGATGAAGCATATCGAAGGGAACTTACGGATTTAGATACGAATGTAATTGTTGTTGCCCACGAGGCATTTGGCTATCTCTGTGAAGCGTATGGATTGCAGCAGGAGGCAGTAGAAGGGCTGAATGCGGATTCGGAACCGGATTCTGCCAGAATGAAAGAAATCATCGATTTTTGCAAAGAGAACAAGGTGAAGGTAATTTTCTTTGAAGAACTGGTAAGTCCGAAAGTTGCCCGGACGATAGCAGATGAAGTGAATGCGAGAACCGCTGTGCTGAATCCGGTGGAAGGGCTGACCGCAGAACAGGAAACAAGGAATCTGGATTATATCGGTTTGATGGAAGAGAATCTTGTCGAACTGAAAAAAGCGTTAAAAGAAGGAGAATAAAAGAGTATGACAGGGAATATTATTGCACTTGCGTTGAATGCCGGTATCTGCATCGTTTTACCACTCATTATATTTGGCATATTGTACATCCGAAATAAGACGGGACGGAAGGATTTCGTGTTGTTTTTTCTGACAGGAGCCGTAATCTATATCGGTATGCAGTGGGGAGCGAAGGAACATGGATTAAATTTACTGGTAAACCGGACGAATCTTGCTTCTTTTATGAACGCACATTATATTCCTTACATTTTACTTGTTGCGCTTGGAGGAGCAATTTTGAATGTTGTGCCGGAGGGATTGGTGCTTCGCTTTGTGTTGAAAGATAAGATATCATTTAAAAAGGTCATTGCCCTAGGACTTGGATACGGGATGGCGGAGTCAACCAGACTGGTAGGTTACCGCAATCTGAAGATGATCATACAATGCATCAAGGATTCCGATATCGATTTGGAAACGAGTACAATGGAATTATTTTTGTCCGGTTATGAAAGGATCCTGATCATGCTGATCGACATCACAATTTTAGTCATCTTCGCATATTTTATCAATCAGAATGCATCTGTAAAAGGAAGTATTATCGCCATATTCTGTCAGACGATGCTCGCCTTTCTTCCCGGATTTTTTATAGCATTTACATTGAAGAATTATTATGAAGTGTATGACCGATCAATGGCATTGATTTTGATCTATGTGGTATTGACAACGGCGGGGATCACATCCGGTGTTGTACTAAACAGTTTGAAGTATTCGTTTTCCCAAGCCGATTAAAAGTTTAAATTGTTACAGTTTAGTGGTAACGGACGTTGCGGGACATGATATATGTTTTCCATTTCGGGCACGCTTGCGCTTCGTTGCAAACGTAGCGGTGCTAAATTCGCCGTCCCCTGACGGCTCATTAAGTACCGACGTTTGCAAATAGCCCTGCATGGTAAAACATATATCATGTCCCGCAACTGTGTATTGGTGATTCTTAAACTTAATGACATTGGTTCAGACGCACGTCGCCGAGTGTTTACTGGCATAAAAAACTCCACAC
>CAJOMI010000087.1 GCA_905235545.1 uncultured Lachnospiraceae bacterium
TCTTCAGACTCCAAAAACAGCAACTGTGCAATGACTAAGCTGGCTGTAACATCATTGACCTCTTCTCCGAGAAATATAATACGGTCTTTTAATAATCGGGAATAAATATCATAAGAGCGCTCACCACGACTGGTCTGCTCAATGACATAAGGGACTAAACTCATATCAAACCCTCCTAAAATATAAATTTATATGCTTTCGTTTTGAATTATTATTTTTCTACGGATGCCTCGACAACAAGATCAACTGCCTTCTGTACCGCAATATCCTGCTTAATGGAATCCTTCTCTGCGTCACCGATCAATCCGGTTAATTGTTCAAAATCCATTTGATAGGTATCTGCCATCTTCTTAAGTTCTTCATTTAATTCATCCTCGGAAATCTGAATATCCTCTGCCTTAGCGATTGCTTCCAATACAAGGCGGGACTTGATTCTTCTCTCAGCTTCCGGTGTTGCGGTCTCTAAGAATTTCTCTTTGTCCATACCGGTAAATTGGAAATACTGATCAATGCTAAGACCCTGATAACTGATCTGCTGTGCAAACTCATTGAGCATCTGTTCCTTGGTTGTCTCTAACATTGGATCCGGAATATCCATAGATGCATTCTCGATGATCTTATCAATCACAAGACCTTCTTTGGTATTCTTGGCAGCCTTCTCTTTCTTCGCTTTCAGTGTAGCCTTGATATCTTCTTTGTATTCATCCAGTGTATCAAATTCTGAAACCTCAGAAGCAAATTCATCATCTAACTCAGGAAGTTCAGTCTCTTTGATTCCATTTAATTTACATTTAAATAAAGCAGGTTTGCCGGCGAGATCCTCTGCCTGATAATCTTCAGGGAAGGTGACATTGACATCAAACTCTTCACCGATCTTTTTGTCAACAATCTGATCCTCGAAGGTATCAATAAAGGAATGTGAGCCAAGAGTAAGCTGATAATTTTCACCTTTTCCGCCTTCGAATGCTTCTCCGTCAACAAATCCCTCAAAGTCGATGGTTACTTCATCATCTAATTTGGCAGCTCTGTCTTCTACCGGAATTTTTCTTGAATTCTGTTTTTGTACATTTTTAAGTTCTTCTTCTACATCCTCATCGGTTACTTCCACATCAATCTTATCTACTTCGATTCCCTTATATTCACCAAGTGTTACTTCCGGTTTTACCGCTACAGTTGCGGTGTAAATGAAATCTTTTCCCTTTTCCATCTGGGTTACATCAATCTCCGGACGGGAAACGATGTCTAATTTACTCTCGTCGATTGCATTTGGATAAGAATTCTCAATACATGTATTTGCAGCATCTTCATAAAACATCTCCGGACCATACATCTTCTCCAGGTATGCCTGAGGTACTTTACCCTTACGGAAACCAGGTACAGAAATCTTATTTTTTTGCTTCTTATAAGACTCTGCCATGCCTGCTATAAAATCTTCTGCAGATACCGTAATTGTAAGCTTTGCCATATTTTTTTCTAAATTTTCCACTGTTAAACTCATCTTTAACAATTCCTCCTTAAATTATATTACATTTTATTCTTTGGCAGTTTTCCTATCCTGATGTTTTACCGGATTCTGATGTCTCTCTGCACTAATCAGTTGATTATATCACGCAAAGCCGAAAAATGTCTAGTGTTTTCTTTCATTTTCTGTAAGCAATTTTTAAAATACAAAAAAAGACAGGCAAAGATTTTGTATTCCCTGCCCGTCTTTGTACAGTATCCGGAAGTAAATTACTTACCGGAAATCTGATTCATCTGCGCTTCGACTAACTTCTTTGTCATCTGTCCGCCAACAGATCCGTTCTCTCTTGATGTCAGATCTCCGTTATAACCATTCTTCAAAGATACACCTACTTCTGATGCACACT
This sequence comes from uncultured Lachnospiraceae bacterium, assembly GCA_905235545.1. Classification (GTDB taxonomy): domain Bacteria; phylum Bacillota; class Clostridia; order Lachnospirales; family Lachnospiraceae; genus CAG-590. Next base: position 1,869 of record CAJOMI010000087.1, read on the forward strand.
CCATTTTAAATCGGTTCATAGCATCAGATTTCTTACTGGAATTGTTACTTGACATAATCGTTTCCTCCATAAAATAATATTTAAGACTTTGTTGTCTTGGTTATAGTATTAGCAATGATTTTAATTTTATTTAGGTAATAAATGGCAGGATCTGATATTTTCTTACATTTCTAATGTTTTTCTTAATACAAGCCTTGACCAAAGCAGTTTCAAATGTTACTATATTTTTTGAGTTTTAATAAGGAAACGTTTCGTTTTCTTAAAATATTATAATGAGGTGTACAGATATGACAAAAAATTTTGATGACTTACTCGCTAAAGTTGCTGCTTGCAGCACGAAAAAGGTGGCAGTTGCCGTTGCACAGGACGATGCCGTATTAGAGGCTGTCGTAGAGGCAAAAAAACGTGGAATTGCCGACGCAATTTTGGTCGGAGACGAAGCAAAGATCAAAGAAATTGCCGCTTCTATCAATATCGATCTGGATGATTATGAGATCATCAACGTAGAAGATCCTTACGAAGCTGCTCTTACTGCTGTCAAACTCGTCCACGATGGCAAGGCTGACATGTATATGAAAGGTTTGATCGATACCAAATCTTTCTTAAAGAGTGTATTGGACAAAGAAGTCGGACTTCGTACCGACAAGACATTATCCCATGTATGTATCTTTGATATCGAAGGTCATGACGGTTTATTATTCCTGAGCGATGTCGCATTTATCCCTTATCCGGATCTGGAGACAAAAGCCAATATTATTCGCAACACAGTTGAGATTGCACATGCATGCGGTATTGAATGCCCGAAGGTTGCTCCGCTCGCTGCTGTTGAAGTTGTCAATCCGAAGATGCCTGTCACGGTTGAGGCTGCCGAACTTACAAAGATGAACGAGGAAGGTAAGATCACCGGATGTATCGTGGACGGTCCGCTTTCTTACGATCTCGCAACTGATCCGGAAGCTGCAAGACACAAAGGTGCAACTGACCGCAAGATTGTCGGAGATGCAGATATTTTATTGTTCCCTGATATCCATGCGGGTAATATTACATATAAAGCATTGGTTCATAATGCAAAAGTGGTAAACGGAAACATTTTGACCGGTACAAAGGCGCCTGTTATCCTTACCTCCCGTTCGGATGACTTTGAGACGAAGGTCAATTCTATCGCAGTCGGCGCTGTTGTTGCGGAAGCGCTCAACAAATAATTTAACAATTAGGAGGATTCTATTATGGCAAACAAGATTTTGATCATCAATCCGGGTTCTACTTCTACCAAGATTGGTGTATATGAAGATGAAAACCAGGTATTTGAAGAGACCTTGAGACATCCGACTGAGGAGATTGCAAAGTATGCATCCATTATCGATCAGAAAGATTTTCGCAAAGAGGTTATTTTAAATGTATTAAAAGAGAACAACTTTGATATCAACACACTGGATGTTGTTGTAGGTCGCGGCGGTCTTTTAAAACCAATTCCGGGCGGTACCTATGCTGTGACAGACGCACTACTGGAAGATCTTCGAATCGGTAAGCAGGGACAGCACGCTTCTAATCTGGGCGGTATCCTTGCAAAAGAAATCGGCGATCAGGTAGGCGTTCCGTCTTACATCGTCGATCCGGTCGTAGTTGATGAATTAGAGCCGGTTGCAAGATATTCCGGTATGCCGGAACTTCCGAGAAGAAGTATCTTCCATGCTCTGAATCAGAAGGCAGTAGCCAAACGCTACGCAAAAGAGATAGGCAAGTCTTATGAAGAACTTCGTCTGATCGTGATCCATATGGGCGGCGGTGTTTCTGTCGGCGCACACAAATACGGCAAAGTTGTGGATGTCAATAACATCTTAGACGGCGAAGGTGCATTTTCTCCGGAACGTGCAGGTACTGTTCCGGTAGGTGATCTGATCAAATTGTGCTATTCCGGCAAATATACAGAAAAAGAAATTTACAAAAAGATTTGTGGAAACGGCGGATTCAACGGATATATCGGAACAAATGATATGCGTGACCTGATCAAAATGAAAGCTGAGGGCAATAAGGAGGCTGCTGATCTGATCGATGCATTCCATTATCAGATTGCAAAAGATGCAGGCGCTATGGCAGCTGTTCTTGACGGTAAGGTTGACCAGATCATCTGTACCGGTGGAATCGCATACAATGCGGCAACCATTGATGCGCTCAAAGAAAAACTTGGATTCATCGCAGATTTTACCGTATATCCGGGTGAAGATGAATTACTTGCCCTTGCACAGGGTGCTCTCCGTGTCATCAACGGCGAGGAAGAGGCACAGGTATACTAATAACGTATGTTTATTTCAAAACAGTCAATGCATATCCATTTATCTGCATTGGCTGTTTTTTTGCTTTACAGGAAACTTCGATTCCTATATTACGTAATCTGATTCACATACATCCAATTCTGCCGAAACTCACGCATGAGATTCCAATACCCGCCACCCGGAAATCCGTATTCGGCGATCAGATCATATTTTGCTTTTATGCTTCTCACATCTTCAAACCAGACTACATGTGCGACACCATCTGTTTCATAATAATAGTAGGGGGCTTGGGATTCCTCATCATATTGAATTTCTGCACCGTAAAACAAGGCTCTTTGAATCGCTTCCGCATTGCCAATTGTCTCTGCCGCAGTTACCCCTCTTTCATAGGGCAGGGGCCAATCGTAAGCGTAATTGGGAATTCCCATGTATATTTTGTCAAGCGGTATCACGGATATCGCGTAATCCAGAACCTTTCGGACATTGGGAATCGGAGCTACCGCCATGGGCGGACCATAGGTGTATCCCCATTCATAAGTCATTAAAAAGACGCTATCCGCCGCGTTTCCGATTCCCTCATAGTCAATCCCTTCATAGAGCAGACCCGGTTTTTGGGTGGTAGCGCGACACTCACTTGGTATCCCATCACATTAAGCCGACGTGTTGTCTCAGAGATAAATGTAACATAGGCTTCCCGATATTCATCTGGAATAAACTCAAAATCGATATCTAAGGCTTCATAGCCCTTCTCTCCCATCGTATCCATTATATTGGTTAGAAGGAAATCTCTCATTTCCGTGTCTTCCAGCAAACGAATCACAAGCTGATTATTAAAGCGTTCATTTTGATCAAGAGGTGTGAGCACCATCCGTTTCCGGTTGCCAAAGCGGTCCGCCTGTACAAGGAGTCGCTCATCGTTCATTGCGATCAGCGTTCCGTCTTCGTTGTACCCATAAGAAAAAGGAAGAAGCTCCTGAATGTAAAGGTTTGCTTCTTCCAAAACCGATTCGTTTATAAATGCATAGGCATATCCAAATAAATCGATGTTTCTTTCTTCGGTATTTCTATATGAAATAACAATCTCTCTGCCTGAAAGCAGGAAATTGTTATTGAGAAGATAGGAATTATTTCTGAGCAGCGCACGCTCTGTCGTTCCGAAAGAGGTTGCGATTTGTTCCAGAGTGTCCCCGTCTTCAATCGTATAAAGTTGTTCCGGTTGCAGGATGATCAATGCCTGACCAACCACAAGCTGATTATCATATATCTCATTGTCATAGGCAATGCGGGTTTCCGATACCCCGAATTGTGCCGCAATCTTTTGTAACGTGTCTCCTTGACGTACAATATATATATCCATTATATGACAGATTCCATATACCTATTATACGATCAGTTTATGCATGTTGCCCTGAGAATATGTATCCTTACTTTTCAAATGCTTCCTGCTCTAACATGATGGCTATATCATCCTGTATTTGTTTTTTCAGTGCATCGATACTTGGAAATTTTTCTTCCGGACGAAGGAAAAACAGCAATTCCGTCTGCAAAGTTTTACCATATAAATCGCCCTGATAATCCAAAATGTAAGTCTCAAGTCCAACCTGATGATTCCCTTTAATGGTTGGTTTATTTCCAAGGTTGCTGATCCCCTTATAATAACAGCCATCGATCAACACTCTGCTTGCATAAGCACCAAAAGCAGGTGTTAGTTTCTCATTCGGAATTACCTGATTGATCGTCGGAAAACCAATGGTATGTCCCAGGTGATTGCCATGTACGACAGTTCCGTAAACAAAATAAGGAGAACCAAGCATATCATTTGCCGTCGAAAAATGCGATTCCAGCATATCCCGAATGGTGGTAGAACTGATGATTTTACCATATATTGTCTTTTTATTGATCACATTTACATCAAAGTGATATTGTTCTCCAAGGGACTTAAGCAGGGCTACATTACCACTTCTTCCTCGTCCAAAGTGATAATCCGAACCCACGTAGACAGAATGTACGCCTAATTGCTTGACAAGCAATTCTGCTACAAAATCTTCCGGCGTCAGGGATGCAAACTCTTTTGTAAATGGATATTCCAATAGAATATCCATTCCCAGTTTTGAAAAATAATATACTTTTTCTTCTCTCGTATAAATTGTTTTTTGCTGTGCACCTTTTATCACATCGTTCGGTGCGGAGCCAAACGTAAATACTAATGATTGCAGCCCTTTTTTGTGTTCCTGTCTCAAACCGTCAAGCAACAATTGATGTCCCAGATGAATTCCGTCGAATTTGCCCAGTGCAATTGCTGTTTTTGAAGTATGAAATTTTTTTGCTTCTTCTCCACTTAAGTATATCATAATATGTTTCCTTCTGAAGTAGAATTTCAAAATGTTTTTCAATCATACATTTTCTCATAAAAGTTACAGTTATGGTACGATAAAGGATGAATACCTTAAATGCAGTATCATAAAAACATTTTATCAGCCTTCCACGCATTGATTGACGCATGATATTGATATATGGCAGAAAACGTGTTGTTTTCACTATACACAAGGCATTTATCCCCATCCGCATCTTCTTTCAATGATTCTTGTTCTGCATGCGTGTCATTTGACTGTTTTTTAAAATCACTTGATAGCAATAAGTTACCGTTACTAAGTTTTTTATTACCTTCCTGTGTTACCGTTCTGGCGGGAAGATTGGGAAACATGGAATCAATTGGTAAAATATAGGAATCCAGTTTCTGATTTGCCGCCAATTCTTCTACCTGACGGAGCAATAAAGCATCTTCTTTGGAAAATGTTTTTCCCGTCTCTGATGCATTTACACTGTCCCGAATCAGTTTTTCCATAATTCCACCACATCCGAGTTTCTCGCCGATATCTCTGCACAGACTGCGAATGTACGTTCCTTTTCCACAGGATACACGAAATCTGACATAAGGAAGATCCATGGAAAGGATTGTAATATTGTGAATAATGACCTTTCTTGGAGCACGCTCGATTTCTTTGCCTTCTCTAGCCAGTTCATAGAGCTTTTTCCCGTTTATTTTGATAGCGGAATACATAGGTGGAATCTGATCATATTCTCCGATAAAGGAAAGGATTGCGTCTTCCGCTTCTTTTTCAGATACAGTCACCGGCTCTTCGGACAACACTTTACCGGTACGGTCTTCCGTATCCGTTCTCATGCCAAGTCGCATCGTAGCTTCATAACTCTTGTCTTTATCTGTCAGGATATCGCATAGCTTTGTCGCTTTTCCGAGACAGACAACCAGAACGCCTTCCGCATCCGGATCCAGCGTTCCGGTATGTCCGATTTTCTTTTGCTTTAATATACCACGCAATTTTGCCACTACATCAAAAGATGTATAGCCCGGCTCTTTGTAGATGTTGATCACGCCATTATACATTTCTGATCCCCTGTTTTGATTGAATTTGTTCGGCAATCCGCTCAAGGATATCACAAATGATCAAATCCTTATCTCCGGTCACCTCACAACCCGCAGCTCTTACATGTCCGCCACCGCCAAAAGCACCTGCAATGCTATTGACATCGACTATATCATTTGAGCGAAGCGAACATTTAAATGTGCCCTTGTTGGGATATTCATACATCCATAGCGCACATTCTACTCCATCCGTAATACGCAGAGCATCTACAATACCATCCGTATCGAGATTGGTTGCCTGATTCTCATCAAAGACATCCTTTGTCAGACAGGATACGATCACCTTACCGTCCAGTTTCAAGTATGAAGCATCCAATGCTCTTGCCAGCATTTTGTTCTGTTTAAAGGTTTTCTTATAGAAAGTACCGTCGATAATATATGCGTTTCGAACGCCTTTTTCAATTAGTCTGCCGGCAATTTCCATGGTCTGTCTTGTGGTATTGCTATATTTAAATACTCCACTCCGGTATCATGTACAATTCCCAAATATAAGCATTCCGCACAATAGGTGGAAATAAGGGTTTCATCCAATAACGTAAAGATTGCTTCTGCAGCGGAACTGCATTCGGTTTTTAAATAACAAAGATCGCCAAATCCCTGATTACTGATATGATGGTCTACACATATTCTTCTCTTTGCAGAGTGAAAATAGGTTACAAATTCACCATGACGATCCAATTCGGCACTGTCCAGTGAAAGGCAAAGATCGTATGTCTTGTCTTTTTTTTCATGCAGGACTTGATCCGCCCCTCGTAAAAACATAAATTCGCTTTTAAAAGCGTCCAGATAAATATCAACATTTTTTCCGGAATAATTGTCTGTTATATAGTTGTATAGACCAAGGCATGAGCCGACACAATCTCCGTCCGGTCTTTTATGTCCCAGAATTACGATCGTATCCGCTTTTTCAATCTCATTTAAAAATTCGTTATACATATATAAAACCTTTACTCTTCTGAATTATTATCCTTTTGACTTTGTTTGCTAATTACTTCGTCAATTTTCTTTGACATATTGATTGCGTATTCGATGGATTGATCCAGATAAAATGTAATCTCCGGCGTATTCCGCAGATTGATACTTGCAGCAAGTTCACGCCTGATAAAACCGGAAGCACTTTTTAACCCTTCCAGCGTATCAGACTGCTCTTTTTCATCTCCTAACACAGAGATATATGCTTTGCATTCTTTGAGATCCGGAGTGACCATGACATGTGTGACCGATGTCATGGCATGAATTCTCGGATCTTTAATCTCTCTGCTGATAATACGGGATAATTCTTTTTGAACTTCACCATTGATACGTGTATTTTTTATACTCGTTCGTCTCATAACATATCCTCATTTTTTTATTTAACGGTTTATCTTGGCACTTCCACCATTTCATAGACTTCAATCTGGTCGTCTTCTTTGAGATCATTGAAATTCTCAATTACAATACCGCATTCAAAACCGTTTTTCACTTCTTTTACATCATCTTTGAATCGCTTCAGAGAAGCAATTGGTCCTTCATAGATCTGCTCATCTTCTCTTGTAATTCGTACAGAGGAATTTCTCTTTACAACGCCATCTAATACAAAGCATCCTGCAATTGTTCCGACACCGGAGGCCTTGAAAGTCTGGCGGATAACCAGATGACCGGTTACCTGTTCCTCAAAAATAGGATCCAACATACCCTTCATAGCAGCCTCAATATCTTCAATGGCGTTATAAATTACCTTGTAGAGTCTGAGATCTACCTTTTCGCGTTCAGCAACATCCTTCGCCTGTGCATCCGGACGAACATTAAATCCGATAATGATGGCATTCGATGCTGATGCCAGAATAACATCTGATTCATTGATCGCACCGACGCCGGCATGAATTACTTTAATTACAACTTCTTCGTTGGACAGTTTTAACAGACTTTGTTTTACCGCCTCAACAGAACCCTGCACATCTGCTTTCACTACCAGATTCAACTCTTTGACATTACCTGCCTGAATCTGAGAGAAGAGATCATCTAACGACATCTTTGCTTTCGTCTCTGCGATTAATTTTTCCTTACCATAAGCAATATAGGTTTCAGCCATGGCACGGGCTTCTTTTTCATTCTGGGTTGCCACAAATATCTCTCCTGCTGCAGGAACACCGTTCAAACCAAGGATCTCTACCGGAGTGGAAGGAGTCGCTTCTGTTACCTTCCGTCCTTTGTCATCGATCATGGCACGCACACGGCCGTATGATTCCCCAACTGCGATGGTATCTCCCACCTTGAGGGTTCCTTTTTGTACCAGCATGGTAGCAACCGGTCCTCGGCCTTTATCAAGTTCTGCCTCAATTACGATACCGCGGGCCTTACGGTTCGGATTCGCTTTTAATTCCAATACTTCCGCGGTCAGCAGAATCATTTCCAGAAGATTATCAATACCCTCTTTTGTATGTGCGGAAACCGGGCAAAATACGGTAGATCCACCCCAGTCTTCTGCTATCAACTCATATTCAACGAGCTCCTGTTTTACACGTTCTACATTTGCACTCTCTTTATCGATTTTATTCACTGCTACAATGATTTCAATTCCGGCAGCCTTTGCATGGTTGATCGCTTCAACTGTCTGTGGCATAACACCATCATCTGCAGCAACTACAAGAATTGCAATATCGGTAGATTGTGCACCACGCATACGCATTGCCGTAAAGGCTTCGTGTCCCGGTGTATCAAGAAAAGTGATCTTCTGCCCATCCACATCTACTGTATACGCACCGATATGCTGTGTAATACCACCGGCTTCTCCCTGCGTTACCGATGTTTCACGAATTGCATCCAAAAGGGAAGTCTTACCGTGATCAACATGACCCATGACGCAGACAACCGGAGGACGTTCCAATAATAAGGAGGCATCCTCTTCCTCTTCTTTTAACATTTCTTCTATTACGTCAACTTTGACCTCTTCTTCGGCGATACAGTTATATTCCAATGCAATCTCAGCAGCCTTCTCAAAATCCAGATCTGTGTTTACGGTTACCATCTCTCCCGCTAAGAATAATTTCTTTATCAATTGGGAAACCGGGGTTTTTACCTTATCAGCCAACTCCTGTACAGTCAGTACTTCAGGTAATTCAATGGTACGGATAACCGGTTCTTCCGGCTCCTTTGGCTTCGGCTTTTGAATTGGTTTTTTGTTTGATTTGTTGTTTCGCTCTGTAAAATGATCCTCTTTTTTACGACTCTTCTTTCTGGTATCACCGTCTTCAAATTGAGAGGTTTTCTCTCTTTCTCTTTTATCCTTGTGACGTTCTAATCGATCGCGATCCATAGAGGCACGGTCCATGGGTGCCGGAATTGAAACTTTTTCTTCTCTTCTTCCATCCCGTCTTCCATTATTATAATTATTTTGTCCGGATCTTATTCCCCCACGTTCTCCCTGTGGGCGATTACCAAACTCTCTTCGTTCTCCCTGTGGGCGATTACCAAACTCTCTTCGTTCTCCCTGTGGACGATTGCCAAATTCTCTTCGTTCTCCTTGTGGGCGATTTGGTCTGTCTCCCTGTGGACGATTGCCAAACTCTCTTCGTTCTCCTTGCGGACGATTTGGACGGTCTCCTTGCGGACGCATCGGACGATCCCCCTGTGGACGCATCGGTCTGTCTCCTTGCGGGCGATTTGGTCTGTCTCCCTGCGGGCGCATCGGACGATCTCCTTGCGGACGATTTGGACGGTCTCCCTGTGGACGCATCGGACGATCTCCTTGCGGACGTATCGGGCGGTTTGCTCTGTCATCCTGCGGACGCATTGGACGATCTCCCTGCGGATGATTTGGTCTGTCAACCTGTGAATTTTCCGGTCTGATGTTTTGTGGTCGATGTGTCAGATCGGAAGCTGATTGAGATGCTTTATTTTCTGCCGAAGCTTTCGGAGAAGCAGCATGCTCTGTTTTAGGTTTCGATGTATCCTGAGATTTTGAAGCAAAAACAGAATTTACTTTTTTTGCATCTTCCTCAGAAACAGAACTCATGTGGTTTTTGACTTCCACACCGTTTTTCTTAAGCAAATCAATAATCTCTTTGCTTTCTTTATTTAAACTTTTTGCCAATTCATATACTCTTACTTTTGCCAATATTATTGCACCTCCATATGATCACAACTATCAATCTGTTTCTCAATTTCTTTTGCCAGACCCAAATCCGTCACAGCTAAAGAAGCCCGGAATTCTTTGCCACAAGCCATACCCAGAGAATCTTTTGTTGCGAATTCCTTCTTTGTAACGTGATAATAATTACACATGTTATTAAATTTTTTCTTTGTATTATCCGATGCATCTGTTGCAATAATTACAATGCAGGCGTTTCCTTCTTTTACTGCTTTTTCTGTTGAAAATTCTCCGGTCACAACTTTTCCTGCTTTGGTTGCAATTCCAATCATAGATAACGCTTTTTTACTGTTCAATATCCACCAACTCCTTACTCAATTTATCGTAGATATCAGGTGCGATGGATGTTTTCAGGGAACGTTCTAATCCTTTCGACTTGACAGCCTTTTGAAAGCATTCAATATTAAAATGCAGATAAGCACCACGTCCATTTTTCTTTCCGGTAGAATCCAATTCTATAATATTGTCTTTCGTCTTAACAATACGCAACATTTCTTTTTTGGAAATCATCTCACCGCATCCGACACACTTTCTGAGTGGTGTTTTCTTTGCCATTATTATCACATCCCTTCTGATACAGAAACACATCTGTCTGATCCGCTTACGCTATAATGTTATAAGTATGATATGCTCTGTAATCTATATGACTTCGCACAAAGTACTATTGCTGCTCTTCATCGTCATATTCTTCATTCTCATAGTTTTCATCGCTATACTCGTCACGATATTCACCGTCTTCATAGTTCTCATCGTCATATCCGTCGCGATATTCACCGTTTTCATAGTTCTCATCGCTATACTCGTCACGATATTCACCGTCTTCGTAGTTCTCATTGTCATATCCGTCGCGATATTCACCGTCTTCATAATTATCATCGTAATATGCATCTTCTTCATCGTAGTCATCATATCCGTCATAGCCATATGCTTCACGTGCCTGAGACTCACTCTTGATATCAATCTTATACCCTGTCAGTCTGGCAGCTAATCTGGCATTCTGCCCCTCTTTACCGATTGCTAAAGATAGTTGATAATCCGGTACTACGACCTGTGCACTCTTCTCGTCTTCATTAATTCTTACAGATACTACTTTGGAAGGACTAAGCGCATTTTCAATAAATATAACAGGATCTTCACTCCATGTTACAATGTCAATCTTTTCTCCTTTTAAATCATCAACGATTGTATTGACACGACTTCCGTTCACACCGACGCATGCGCCAACCGGATCGACATTCGGATCGTTGGACCATACTGCAATCTTTGAACGGGAACCGGCCTCACGGGAAATGGATTTAATCTCTACCGTTCCGTCTGCGACTTCTGTTACTTCTTTCTCAAACAAACGCTTTACGAGTTCCGGATGTGTACGGGATACAATTACTTTTGGTCCCTTATTGGTTTCCTTCACTTCAACGATATAAAGTTTGATACGATCTGTCGGGCGATAGTGTTCGGATTTCACCTGTTCATTTTCCATCAACAAAGCATCCATCTTATCATCTAAGCTTACCGAAATATTCTTTCCTACATAGCGTTGTACCACGCCTGTCACGACATCTTTTTCTTTACAGTAAAAATGTTCATACAGTGCTTTTTTCTCTTCCTCTTTGATGGTCTGAACAATAACACTTCTTGCCTGCTGTGCTGCAATACGACCAAAGTTCTTAGGTGTGATCTCAACCTGTATGGTATCACCGACCGCATACTTTGAACTGATCAGAAGAGCTTTTTCCAAAGAAATTTCGGAAGCCGGATCTGTTACGTCCTCGACAACAGTTTTTGCGGCATATACCTCAATCGCACCGGTCTCACGATCCATATTTACTGTTACATTCTCACATTTACCAAAATCCTTCTTGCAGGCATCAAGCAGTGACTTTTCAATCGCTTCAATGATCACCTCTTTTGAAATTCCTTTTTCTTTTGAAATCTGCTCTAAAGCAAGCATTAAATCTGACATTTTTATTAATTCCTCCTTTTAAAATTCAAATGCTAATCGTACTAATGCCAAGTTGCTTCTATCAATATCCGTTTCTTCATCATCATCCAATATAACGGTTATTGTTTTGTCATTATATGCGGAAAGCTCCGCTTCAAATTCTTTTTCTTTTCTGCCCTCTAACGGTTTGAACAGTTTTATTTCAATCATTTTGCCAAGATTTCTTGCAAAGTCTTTATCTTTCTTTAATGGCCTTAACAATCCGGGTGAACTGACTTCCAATATATAAGGATCCTTAAATTCCTTCTCATAATCATCCAGTTTGGGATTGAGTGCCCGACTGATCAATACACAGTCATCAATGGTAATTCCACCTTCTTTGTCCGCATACACACGCAGATAATAGTTGGCACCCTCCTTCACATATTCCACATCCACAAGCTCGAATCCATTCTCCTCGATAATCGGAAGAACAAGTGTTTCACACATGGACTCGATTTCTTTTTTTGTCATAAAAGACCACCTTTCCATACATAAAGAGAGTGGACAAATGCCCACTCTCAGATAAATCAATATGCTACTCTACAAGAATATCACTATCCCTCAAAAAATGCAAGCATTTTTTGAAAATACAAAATACTTAAGCTTCAATAATTTCTTTTTTATTGTAGCTTCCGCATTTCTTACAAACTCTGTGAGGAACCATCAGTTCTCCACACTTAGAACACTTTACTAAAGTCGGAGCGCTCATCTTCCAGTTTGCTCTTCTCTTATCTCTTCTTCCTTTTGAAGATTTATTCTTTGGACAAATAGACATTATTCACACCTCCTTAAATTGATTGAAG
>CAJOMI010000088.1 GCA_905235545.1 uncultured Lachnospiraceae bacterium
GATCAAAAAATATGACTTTGCCTTTCAGAAGAAATTCGGACAGAACTTTCTGATTGACAGTCATGTGCTTGACAAGATCATTCTGGCGGCGGGAGTGACGAAGGATGATGTGGTCTTAGAGATCGGACCGGGATTTGGGACAATGACCCAGTATCTGGCAGAGGCAGCCAGAGAGGTCATTGCGGTGGAGGTTGATAAGACTTTGATACCGATTCTTAAGGATACCCTTAAAGAGTATGACAATATCACACTGATCAATGAGGATATATTGAAGGTGGATATCGCGGCTCTGGTGCAGGAAAAAAATGACGGCAGGCCGATCAAGGTGGTGGCCAATCTGCCGTATTATATCACGACACCAATTATCATGGGGCTTTTTGAAAGCCATGTGCCGCTTCAGAATATCACGGTCATGGTACAAAAAGAGGTGGCGGCCAGAATGCAGGCGGGACCGGGAACGAAAGATTACGGAGCCCTTTCACTGGCCGTACAGTTCTACGCCGAACCGTATATCGTGGCAAATGTGCCGCCGAACTGTTTTATCCCGAGACCGAATGTCGGATCGGCGGTGATCCGTCTGACCAAATGGGAGAATCCTCCGGTGCGGGTGCGGGATGAACATTTCATGTTTTCCCTGATCCGGGCATCCTTTAATCAACGGAGAAAGACGTTGCAGAACAGCCTGGTCAACGGTGGTATTTCCGTGACAAAAGAGCAGGTGGTCGCAGCTCTTTCGAAGATGGAACTTTCGCCGACCGTCAGGGGAGAGGCACTTACACTGGAGCAGTTTGCAAAATTGAGCGATCTCTTGTCATAAAATGCAATCCTTCTGCATAGAATGTATGCGAGTGAGACTTGAAGCAGGAGGAGTGATGGGACAAGTGCAGAATTATAAGAGAAAAATTACATATTTTTACCAGTATCAGAATGGAAAAGTAGGAACAACAGCGGGGTTTCTGAAATTGGAGATTCGGGGAGATAAAGTGAAGATTATCATTAATATTCAAGAGCAGGCCGGATTGCCATATAAGGAAGCGTCGCTTTATTTTTATCACGAAGCGGGAGATCATCTCGCAGCGATCAAAGTGGATACGGTGCCGAAAATAAGCGGAGTGTTGACGTATCAGACGAAGACGGACTGGCAGCAGCTTTTTGATACGGGAAGAGATCTCTATACCTTTGACGGCGTGGCGGTTGTATACCATGATTCCCATTATTATCTCGGTGATTTTGAGGATAAAAAAAGACAGGATTATCCATTGGTTTTGATGAATTCCTCAAATTATCCGGCAGGAGAAAAAAGGGAAGATAAAATAATAACCGGGAGGAGAGAAACCGGACCGGGCGACATCCGGCAGATGGAAATGCCGGAAGAAACCGGTTCGGGTGGCATCGGACAAAGGGAAAGAGAGTCGGAAGAAGCCGGTTCGGGTGGCATCCGACAAAAGGAAAGAGAGTCGGAAGAAACCGGTTCGGATGGCATACGAGAAAGGAAAAGAGAGTCGGAAGAAACCGGTTCGGGTGAAATCAGACAGAAGGAGACAGAGCAGAGAGAAAAACAAGTGCAGGGGGATGCGGAATTTGCAGAGGAAAGCATAATCACCCGATGGGAAGATGAGGTCGGGAAAACGGTAAGAGAAAAAAGTGCGTCGTCAAAGCCGGAAGATGCGTTTGATAAAATGCTGGCAGAGTATCCGAAGCTTCCGATGTACGGAGCGACAGAGTTGTTTGAATGTGTGCGGATTCATCCGCGGGATATCGGGAAATTAGATGTGGGGAACTGGAAGTTGGGAGTAAACAGTTTTTTAACCCATGGATTTTATACATATCAGTATCTCATGCTTGGGAAAATGCAGTTTAGTGACGGTAAGAAGCATCCTGTTCTCGGCGTTCCGGGCATCTACTCAAACAGGGAAAAGTACATGGCCAATATGTTTGGATTTGAACAATTTGTTCCGGTAAAGAAAAATGGGGTGAAGACAGGTGAATTCGGTTACTGGATCATTCCGCTAAATGAGGGATATACAAAGGGAAATGACTATCGGCGATAGTTTTCATTTAAAAGAGAATAACGACGATGATCTTTAAATTCCCCCTGTACCTCCACGCTCTTTTGCTCAGTTCCCTCATAGGTGAAGTTCATGCGTTCAAGAAGGCGGATGGAGGCGGTATTTTCAGGAGCAACTCTGGCTTCCAACCGGTGTATGTTGTATATGGAAAACAGGATGGTTATAGCAGCGGCACATGCTTCGGTGGCGTAACCGTTTCCCCAAAAGTTGTGGTGTAACTTATATCCGATGGAGGCGGAGGAAAACGGAGCCGGTTGAATCCGAAAGAAATTCACACTGCCAATGATGGTATCCGGATCTTCTTTCAAATAGACATAATAGCGCAGCGCATTACCGAGTTCAAGTTCGTTTTGCTCGTAGCGCATAGTAGCTTCCTGATATTCCAAGGTGTAGAAGGATTCCGGTCTGGTAGGCTCAAACGGCTCAAAATAGGAGATGTTTTCCGTGTAGAACTGAAGCACTTTATCCGCAGAGGATTCATTTTCTATCTGTAATCGTAATCGGTTTGTGGTCAGCGAAATAGACATAGTATATTCTCCTTGCAAAAATTGAAATCAGGGTATAAACTTTTCGTGAGAGTAATCGTGTTATGATGATTTTATCATATTCTAAGGGAGATTTACAATGGGAAATGATGAGAAATACATGAGAGAGGCTATCCGCCAGGCAAAAAAGGCGGTGGCAAAGGGAGATGTGCCGATCGGCTGCGTGATCGTAAAGGATGACAGGATTATCGCAAGGGGATACAACAAGCGAAATGCAAAGAAGACGACACTGGCACATGCAGAACTTCTGGCGATAGAAAAGGCATCCAAAGTTATGGGAGATTGGAGATTGGAAGAGTGTACGATGTACATTACACTGGAGCCCTGCCAGATGTGTGCCGGAGCCATTGTGCAGGCAAGGATTCCAAGAGTGGTAGTGGGCGCTATGAATAAAAAGGCGGGATGTGCCGGGTCGGTGCTCAACCTCTTTCAAGTGGAGGCATTCAATCATCAGGTAGAATTTGAACACGGCGTATTGGAGGAGGAGTGTTCTGCAATGTTGTCCGATTTTTTTAAAAAGCTTCGGGAGGAAAGACGGATTGAGTCTTTGACAATACCTCCGACTGCTGATTAATCCTGCGTTTCACCGTGTCTGGTATCGTTTGATCGAACGCAGAGTGAATGCAACATTTTGGTTTATACGAATGCGGAGGGAATATAACGTTTTGGTTGACAGAACAATTAAACTCTTGTATACTTATCGTTGTCGCACAGATGGCGATGCGTGATCGAACGGATCTGTTTCATCCTTTTCTTTGCGACAGTATCATAATGTATAATCTTTCCATGCAGCCGGGGGAGTAGCGGTCCCCTGTACCTGAAATCCGCTATAGCAGGGGTGTTGGCCTGCCCAGGGTATTGCCTTTAGTGCCGGCCATAGTAAGTGGCGTTGACGTATCGGGTCTTACGCAATGGAAACCTATGAACCGTGTCAGGTCGGGAACGAAGCAGCACTAAGTAGGATCTTTCATGTGCCGTAAGGGTGCCTGGACTGAGTTAACTGCTATGGTAACGGATTGGGGGTGCTTCTCAAAGCAGGCTGCATGGATTTTTTTTACTCTTTTTCTTTATTTTATCTGAAAATTTTAATTTCCTAGTGGAATTATTTTGGAAATAGTGTTAAAATATACTAGATTGTTTATATACTTTTTGAAAATGGAATGAGGGACGAGGATAAAATCAGAGATTTAATTTATACAATCGAGAAAGAACGGGAGTATGGAAAATGAATTACGCAGAGGTTATTGAATTTGTAAGAAAACAAATTGCAGATAACACCGGACCGACGAGTTATCCATTTCGTGATCGGTTTGAACACACAATGAGGGTGTATCGGTGGGCAATTAGGCTGCAGTCACAGTTGGGCGGTGATATGGAGATTATTGCATTGGCTGCATTACTGCACAGTATTCGCTGGGAAGAAGGAAAAGACCTTGGAGAGGTGAGCGCCGAGGTTGCTGCGAATTATTTGGACGGAATCGGTGTAGAGCCGGAAAAGATTTCACGCATTGGAGAGATTATCCGAATTCATTCCAAGAGGGACGTGGAAATGGATTTGTCTGTAGAATGTAAGATAGTTATGGATGCAGACTTGTTGGATGAGATCGGTGCGGTCAGCGTGCTTTGGAATTCCATGGGAACGGCATTGGACGATGATGCTGACTATCGAAAGGTGTATAACCGTGTTAAGAGTTTTTATAAAGAGAGTCGCCCGAAGATACGCTTGTGCAAGACGGAAGCAGGTCGTATGGAGTATAACAGGCGCATGAGACTTTTAGAGGATTTCTTAACGCAGTTAGAAAAAGAAATATTTTAAATCATAAAGAAGTAGAAGGAGGAGAATATTATGAAAAAATTTTTAAAAATATTGATAGGACTTGTCATTTTTGGCGCGATTCTGTTTGGAGTATATAAATTGCTTCCGGAACACCCACAAAGTATTGTAAAGTCGATTGTACAACCGGTTTTTGATAGCAGAGCCAAGACCCTGATCCAGGAAGTTCAAGGCATCAAGAACAAAGATCTCAATGATATGACATATAAGGAAATTCTGGAGAAGAACAACGGCATGACTGCCTGGGTATATGAAAAGGAAGAAGGAAATACGGTTGAGCATGTAATCTTCTATGGTAAGGGCGCAGGTGTCAATCTAAAGGATTATCCGGATTATAATGGACTTATGTCGACAAGTGCCCAGGTTAAGATTGATTTTCAGGTGAGTGGAACAAGTGTCGATATTATTCCTTACATCGACGGTAAGATAATGTATAAGTCTGATGCCAAATATAAAGATGAAAATGAGAAACTCAGAAAGGATCTCATGTCACAGCTTGCGAACGGTATCAGAGCTGACTAAAAAGACGATATAGACGGAATGTGCAGATGAAGATGTCAGACAAGCTTAAGCACATTCGGTAGCAGGAGCATATGAGATGTTCCGGAAAAAGAAACGCAACCCTTTTGGCTGCGTTTCTTTTTTTGCCGGTTATTCTCCGGATAGTTCTTTGATCAATTTCATAATCGTTCCGATGGAATCCGACATCTCGCTTTCTTTCATTGCATTTATGTATTGTTCTTTGTGCGTCGATACATCACGGATGGCATTGAGTAATGAGGTGGAACTGAGTTCTTCCTCTTCAAGGACATAACTGAAACCGTTCTTCTTAAATGATTTTGCGTTGAGAATCTGGTCACCGCGACTAGCCGCCTTGGAGAGCGGAATCAGAATGTTTGGCTTTTGCAGAGCTAACAATTCGCAAATTGCATTGGCACCTGCCCTGGAAATTACCAGATCACTGAGAGCGAACAGATCCCTTAACTCATTGGAAATGTATTCGAATTGTACATATCCTTCTTTGTCCTGAAGCGTCTCGTCTAAATGATCTTTTCCGCAGAGATGGATCACTTGAAAGTTCGGAAGAATGGAATCCAGACTTTCTCTGACTACTTTGTTGATCACAACACTTCCACTGCTTCCGCCGATGACCAGAATGGTCGGTTTATCGACATCGAGACCGCAGAACTGTGCTGCTCTGGCGGGGCTTCCCTCAAATAATTCCTTGCGGATCGGAGTTCCGGTAAGAACTGCCTTTCCATCCGGCAGAAGATCAAAGGTCTCACGGAAGTTGCAGCAAACCTTCGTGGCAGAAGGAATACAGAGTTTATTAGCAAGTCCCGGCGTCATATCAGACTCATGGATAATCGCGGGAATCTTATTGTGATGAGCGGCCATTACGACCGGAACCGTCACAAATCCGCCCTTGGAAAATACCACATCCGGTTTGATTTCTTTCAGAAGCCGGTTGGCTTCGCCAAAGCCTTTTACCACGCGGAACGGATCGGTGAAATTTTTCATATCGAAATATCTCCGCAGTTTTCCGGAAGAAATTCCGTAATAAGGAATCCCCATATCTTCAATTAAATTTTTCTCGATTCCCGTGTAAGAACCGATGTAGTGGACTTCATAACCGGCTTCCTGTAAACTGGGAAGCAATGCAATATTTGGTGTTACGTGTCCGGCAGTTCCACCGCCGGTAAGAACGATTTTTTTCATGGGATATTCTCCTTTTTCTACACTCTTTAATAGGCAATTGTGAAACTACGATTTACATCTTTTTCATTGTGCATATTATATAGTTCCATCGCAGACACATTTGCATTCTGTCTCCGGCGTAATGGTACTAAATTCGTGTTACACACTCATTAAGTACCAACGCCTGCGCCAAGGTCTGTATATAATATGCACAATAGATTTAAGTTTTATAAGGAGTTTCACAATCGCCTAGACTTTTTAAGCGTTTTTCAAAGCTTGTTTTAAGGCTTTGGCAAGTTGGTCCGGACAGGAGGTTCCACGGAATCCACACTGGATTCCCTCAATCCGGGAGATTGCCTCCTCTACTTCCATTCCTTCGATCAGGCGGGAGACACCCTGTGTGTTGCCGTTGCAACCGCCTAAGAAGCGGACATTACAAACCTTGCCGTCGATAATGTCAAAATCAATCTGTTGGGAACAAACACCTTTTGTTTTATAAGTCATAACTTTTACCTCTTTTCCCTTTCGTATGTTGATCAATGCGTAACTTTCTTAAGTATAGCATAAGATGAAGGATTTGCAACAGAGTAATTCCTTCAGGATAAAAATTTGTCGAGGGGTGTGGAAAAGATGTGAAAAACAAAGGCACAGCGTGGAAAAGGGCGGAATGTTTCGAAGGAATGGTGTTGAGTGAAGAGCGGATGACAGGTAAACTGAGAAGTACAGGAAAACGACTATGGAGATCGATCCTTAAAAAACAAGACAGATAATTGCGAAACTCCGATTTACATCTTTTTCATTGTGCATATTAGATAGTTCCATCGCAGACACATTTGCATTCTGTCTCCGGCGTAATGGTACTAAATTCGTGTTACACACTCATTAAGTACCAACGCCTGCGCCAAGGTCTGCGGAATCTATATAATATGCCCAATAGATTCAGGTTTAATTAATAAGGAGTTTCGCAATTGACTGTTAAAAACAAGACAGGGAAGGGATAGTATGATAAGAGAGTGGATAATGAATCATGTATTTATGAGTAGCATTTTGATGTGTGGAGCAATCAGTCTTCTTTTGCAAGCGGTAATGAATCTTTCCTTAAAAGGATATGTGAAGGCGTCGACTAATATGCAGACAACCCGGAAAAAGAATATGCTTCATCTGAAAAATCAGTTTGAGGCAATTCATGAAATGGGTTCGCAGGTTCGAAATGTAGGAGCTTATGTGGACAAGTATCTGTTGAAACTCCGGCTGATCGGATTTTCGCTTTCCACTTGGGAGAAAGTTCCTTATCTGACAGCGGGTGTTGTAACGCTGATTGCCGGTGGAGAATTGTTTTATGAATACATAAACGGGGGAGTAGCTGAAAAGCAGGTTGAAATTTTATTTGCCTATGGTGCTGTTTTAGCATGTTTGTTCGTGTTCTATCATATATTTGGAATAAAAAACAAGAGAGAGCAAATACAAATTCAACTGGTGGATTATCTGGAAAATTATATGGTGAACCGTTTTAGGCGAAATCCGGACGGAACGGATATGTCAGAGAACCCGGAAGCAGACAGAATGATCGCGCTTTTGAAGGAGACAGGCGGTATGGATTTGGATAAAACGTTGTCGGAGACGGATGCGTTTTGTGATGATTCCGATGCGGAAGAGGATGTGGCAAGGCTTAAACGAATATTAAAAGAAATTGACGAGCGCAATGAAAGACTAGAAGAAATCAATCATGCAAGAACAGACGTGACCAATCCCGCAAAAACAGAAATGGTTGCGCCTGTAAGATTTGAAGCGACAGAGGCTGCGGGTTTCGATGTTTCTTCCCTGACAAAATCAAGTATGGAGGCGGCGTCCGACTTGGAGTCGGTTTCGGAGATGGCTGATCTGTTGACGGAAGAATCCGATGTGGAATTGCTGGAGGAATTTGTACAGAGCTTTCTCTCATAAGAAAGAGGTAACATATGAAACCTAAAAAGAGAAATTTTGTAATCGGAGTGGTTTTTGTAATCCTGGCGTTGGGACTGTTTACGCTTCGACGGGAACAGTCTGCCGGCAATAGTGGATTTGATCAGAATGGGAAGGTTGGGATGGTGACCGAAGAAAAAGGAAGAAAAAAGACAAAAGGGAAAGGAACGGAATCCACCGGACAAAACGGGGTGGAAAACGTAGAGGAAGGACAGCTATCTTCACAGAAAAAAGAGAGAGTCATCGTGGAAGATACCGATTATGATGCGATAGACAATACCCTGTATAGCTGGTGGTTCAAGCGAAATGACAACCATGAAAAGTCCGGTTGTCAGGACGATTTTGATATTGCGGAGTTTGATGCCCACTATACGGTGCCGGTCAGTGAAAAGAAAATATATATTACATTTGACTGTGGATATGAAAACGGATATACAGCAGACATTCTGGATACTTTGAAGGAAGAACAGGTGCCTGCTGCTTTTTTTGTGACACAGACCTATATCCGGGACAATATAGATCTGGTAAAGCGGATGAAGGAGGAGGGACATCTGGTCTGTAACCACACGGTAACGCATCCAACCATGCCGTCAAAGAGTGTGGAGGAGCAGAAAAAGGAGTTGCTCACCTGTGAACAGTACATGAAGGAAGCAACCGGGTACGATATGGATCTGTTCTTCCGCCCTCCGAAGGGGGAATACAGCAAGCGAACCCTGCAGATGGCAAAAGATCTGGACTATACGACGGTATTCTGGTCGATGGCATATCTGGATTATGATGTCAACAACCAGCCGTCTGGCGAGCATGTAGTGGAACATTTTAAGAAGTATTATCACCCGGGAGCAATCCCGCTTATGCATAATGTGTCGGTAGCCAATCGGGATGCGCTTTCCCGGGTGCTCAAAAATCTGAAAAAGGAGGGGTATGGGTTCGGAACGCTTTATGAATTAAAGGAATGAGTTAATGTTCAGACGTACGCCATACTCGATGACTGATTACTGGCTAACGAGTGAACAGTAACAGGAAAGCCAATAAATTAATAAAGAAAATATTGCTATTTAATTGCGGATTTGATAGAATATAGGTTGATTTTAAGGAGTCACGCGGGTGAGAACACCTGCAAAAATGAAGACAAAGGAGAGCAATGAAATGGCAGAGAGTATTAGTTTTGACTATAGCAATGCGATGTTCATGGTATCAGA